>DASVTG010000481.1:0-4813 GCA_036387695.1 Hymenobacter sp.
GCGGCTCGCCGCTGCGCTGCCATTCAATGACCAGCCCCGGCATTTGGTTGATGTTGTTTTCCTTGTCGGGGAAAAAGGCCTTCACGCTAGCCTGCACCCACTCGCCGGGTGCAGCGGGCAGGCTGCCCAGCGTGGAACGAAATGCCGGACTGTACTGGGCCTGGCCATCGAGGCGGAACACGGGAGAAGCGCCCGCAGGAGCTTGCTCGGCGGTGTAGCCCGGCCCGGTGCCCTGGCTGAACGTGTCCACAAACAACGGCTTGCTGGCCACTGCTGTAGACGGTGGGTCGGCTTCGTTCGTATCAAATTTGGCGATGATGTCCTTCGTTAGCTGCGTCTTGCCCAGGATGCCCAGGTAGTAGCGCCGCGTCATGTATTCCGACACGAAAATGCCGTTGTTCAGCTGCCACAGCTGGAAGGCGTTGAGCGCCACAAAACCAGCCAGCAGCGCCACCGTGGCGGTGGCCACTGCCCGGCCGCGGCGCAGCAACTCGCGGAGGAAAAAGCCCAACGGCAGGCAAAGCAACGGGTAGGTTTGCACCATGGCCCGCGAGCCAAAGCTGTCCATGTACCACCAGCACCACCAGCTAAAGGAAATCCACAGGTGCAGGGCCAAATAGCTGCCCGTGAGCCAAAACAAGTCGCGCCGACGCCACCACAGCACGCCGATGCCCATGATGGCCAGCAGCATAACCGGCGTGTAAGTCAGCCAGCCGTTGTTGAAGCTGTAGAGGCCGGACTTCAGCCGCGGGTGCCAGAAATTAAAGGTTTCGCCGGGGTAAGAATCATAGAGCCAATGGCCCGACATGTGGTGCCAATACGCCAGCTGCGGCGTCCAAATCAGTCCCACCATCAGCGCAAACAGCACCAGGTGCCCGCGGTGGCGCCACAGCAGCCTGACACGCGCAAGCAGGTCGGCCCCCGAAGCCACGCCCAGCAACAGCGGCACCAAGCCGACGATGATTTCCGTGGGCCGAACGAGAACGGCCAGCCCAATGGTGATTCCCAAGCCCAGAGCGTAGCGGCGGCGGGGCCGCTGCACCCAGTGGTGAGCCAGCAGCAGCGTGGCCGAATGCAGCACAAATAGAAAGTTGTGGGAATACAGCCCACGGGCCACCGCGTAACACAGGTAATTGGTGCCGCAGTAGGTTACTATCAGCAGAATGGCGGTCAGCCCTTCCGAGAAGTAATAGCGCAGAAAGCGCCGGAGCAACAGCAAGCCCAGCAGGGCATACACGAAGCCGGCCAGGAAAGCCGCCACTTGGTAGGGCGGCGAGTAGCCATCGGGCGAATACTGGCTGAAATGGGTGGTGTACACATGCGCCGCCCCAAAAAACGGCGCGTACAGCACCGCCAGGCCCATGGTGTATTTGATGACGTAGCGGTCCGGGTCGGTGCGCGCCCGCGACACCTCGTAGTTGCCGAGCGGGTGGGCCGGGTTGCCGCGGTTGGTGAGCTGGTACTGGTCGATAATGGGCGGCACAAAGGACAGGCCGGCCAAATCGTGGTAGATGAACGTGGCCGGCAGGTAGAGGTAGTAGCCAAACACGTCGTATTTGGTGACGCGGTGCTCCCTCCAGCTGTCTACGGTGATGAGCAGCTGGAACAACACCGCCGCCACCAGGCCCACGGCCAGCTTGCTCCACGGCCAGGCGCGGCGTTCCACGGCGGGCAGGGCTTCCGCCGGTACGGCTGCGGGGCTAGTCTTCGGTGAAGAGTTCAACATCGTCGAGGAAGGCAGGGGTCGTGGCTTGGTCTTGCCACAGGTAGATTTTAATCACATTGCCCGCAGCGGCCCGGGCCGGCAAGCTAAACGGGTAGGAGACAGCCGTCCATTTGTCGAATTCCCGCACCGCGCCAGCCAGCGGCAAGGCGCCGTAAAAAACCTTGGCCGTATCGGTGGCGCTGGTGTTTACTTGTACCACCAGCTTGGCGTTGCTGCCCGGGTTGGCGCGCAACGCCCAGGCTTGCAGCCGCATTTTGCGGGGCACCTGGGCTGCTAATTGGCCCAAGGTTCGCTCAAACGTGAAGCCGAAAGGCGTGTCCTTGTTCACCTGCACTGCCCACTTCCCGGCGTGGGCTTTGGCCGTGGTGAGTGAGCCTTCGCTGGCCCCGCCCCAGCCCACGCTCTGCTCAAAGTCATTGTGCATAAGCCGCTTGCTGTCTTCGCCGGAGGTTGGAGTGGCGGGTTGGCAGGCCCCCAGCGCAAACGCGCAGCCTACGCCTAAGGCATAATTCTTACAAAGCATCAAGGAAGCCACAAGGAGGATGAATCATTAAAACTACTCCTTGGGTGCCAATAGACACGCTCGGGAGCCGGAGCCGAAGCCGCAGGCTTTGAACTGTCGGTATGCAAAGAGCTGCCGGAATTGATGACTGTTCACCTTGGCGGTCATCACCGGGCCGCGGTGGGGCGCGCTGGGCTTCGCTACTTTTGTCGTCTGCAGGCTGACTGTTCAAAATCGGCTTGTTTGGCCACTGCTTACGGGTTTATACTCCTTTCTACCTCTACTCGTAGGCCGCCGGCCGGCTCTTGCATCCCCTCGTCATATGCTTCTTTCCAAACAATATGCAACCCGCTGGCCGCTGCGCCTGGGGTTGATTACGCTGCTGACGCTACTGGTTTTTGCGTGGCATTTTTACATGGAGCGGTCGGCTTACTATGATTTGGCCTACCACACGTTCATTTATCTGAAGACCAAGGCTTTATTCGTGCAAAATCGGCGCTTCGTCGCCATCGTCACGCAGTTGCCCACCTTGCTGGCCATTCGGGCCGGCTTGCCACTTGATGGGGTCCTGCGCTTATACTCGGTCGTTTTT
The DNA here is from genome assembly GCA_036387695.1 of Hymenobacter sp. GTDB lineage: Bacteria > Bacteroidota > Bacteroidia > Cytophagales > Hymenobacteraceae > Hymenobacter. The sequence goes on from DASVTG010000481.1 coordinate 2,821, forward strand.
ATTCTGTATTACCTCGGGGTATTTCTCGCGTGCGCCTACTGGATGCGCAACGAGCAGGTGGCGCTGGTGGTGGCGCTGCTGTATGTGCTGCTCGCCTCGCGCACGTTCTATTGGGCGCAGTCTGAGCTGCCGCAGGCGCTGGCGGCGCTGTTACTGTTCTACGGGGGCATAGCCCGGCAGGCCCCGGTGCGGATGCGACTCAGCACCTTGGCCCTCGCGTTGCTGGTACCCGTTTTCATCTTCGGGCACCCGCTCTGCATCCTGCCATTTCTGTTTATCTGGGCCTACGACTGGCTGCTGAACCGCCGGTTTCGGGACTGGGGCTACTACGGCCTGCTGGCGCTGGGGCTGGGCATGTACCAGGTGCGGGTAGCACTTATTCCGCCCGGCTCCTACGAGGCCACCCACATGACTTTTCCCTTAAACGTGGAGAAGCACTTCCCGCACTACCTGTCGCTGCCCAGCTTCGACAACTTCTGGCGCCTATGCCGCACCGACTTTCTGGCGCTGCCCGTGCTGCTGGGCGCGCTCACCGTGTTCTACCTCCGCCAGCACAACGCCCTGGCCTGGCTGCGGCTGGCCGTGATTTGGGGCGCGGTGGCTGGGTATGTGTTCATCGTCAACGTCTCCAACCCCGACTCTACCGAGGCCACCTACCTCGAAAATCTTTACTTGCCGCTCACGCTCTTTGTGGCCATTCCGTTTGCCATGGAACTGCTGCCGGCCATGGAGCGCAGCTGGCAGGGCCGGGGCTGGTTGGTGGCAGCGGTCGTGCTCCTCGTTGGGCTCAGCACCCGGCTTGGCGTGGTGTGGTATCGGCACATTCCTTACACGGCGTATCAGCAGTGGCTCAGTCGCTTGCTGGCATACACCGGCCATTTTCCGGAGCATAAATACATCATGTACTCCGACAACGTGGACCCTTACCGACTGCGGGCGGGCTGGCCCTGGTGGGCATCGGCCAGCGAAACCATGATGGTGAGCGCCCGCCAAAGTCCCGATTCGGTGCAGTCCGTCCGCATCGACCCGGACGTGGACCGCTTGGCTCAGGAAGGCGCGCAACCGGGCGTGCTGCTGGGCCCATTCGAGAAAATCAACACCGCCGACCTACCGGCCACCTATTGCCAATTCCCGAACACCGTTTACCGCAAGCTCAACACCCAACCGCCCCAGGACACGGCTGCGCTGCGCGCCTATATTGCAGCGCGTGAGCAGGTTAGCCTGACGCTGCCAGAAGGTGCTCCGCAGACGCTACGCGCCGGCCGCCAGCAAACCTTGGAAGTGCGCGTGAGCGTGCCCGCCGCCGCGCAGCCGCTGCATTCGGCCTACTACGGCGAGCATCCCACGCTGCTGCGCACTACCTTTTACCAGTCCCACGACTGGCCCTCCGATGCCAGCGCTGTGGAAGTGCCGCTGGAGGTAGACGTGTGGCAGCCCTGGACCCAAACCGTGCCCGTGCAAGCGCCGCGCAAGCTGGGGCACTACACCCTCGAAATTAGCCTGATTAGCAAGAACTATCGGAACTGGCCCGTTCGACTGCGGCTGCCCGTAGACGTGAGATAGCCGGAGCGGCTAGCGGCGGGCCAGCGAAATGTGGAGGTCGTCCAAGTACACCGGAGCCTTGTTGTTGGTGCTCCACATATACACCAGCAGGCGGCTGTTGGGCTTGGCGGCATCGGGCATGGTAATGGTGCGCTCCACGTATTGCCATTGGTTGTACGCTTTCACCTCGCGGGCCAGTTCCACGGCTTCCCACACCAGGTTTGGACCGTTGTTGTTGGGCCGTTTTACTTCTATCACCAATCGGGGGTTGGCTTCCGAGTTGGGCAGCATCACCCACGCGCCGATGGTGAGCTTGGCCGGCCACTCGGGCGAGAGACGGCCGAGCAAGTTGCTGTAGCCCAGGCTGTAATCGTGCCCGGGGCTGACCATGGTGCTGTACACGCCCGAATGGGCTTTGTCGCGGTTGAGCGTTTCCAGGGCCGGCGAATCC
>DASVTG010000482.1:0-5470 GCA_036387695.1 Hymenobacter sp.
CCAAGCTCGAAATCAGCCACCACATCGCCTATTACAACGCCGAGCGGCGGCATTCTGCGCTTGGCTACCAAGCACCCAACCACTTCGAAACCCATTTTCAAACAACGTCCCAACTCTGTCCGGCTTAGCTAGACCACCTCAAAAAGAGTCGCGGTCCGATTTGGGGTTGTAGGAACGCGCCACGGCGCGTTCGGTCGTTGAACGCGCCGTGGCACGCAACGGGCCAGTCGCCGAACGCGCCGTGGCGCGTTCCTACGTCCCCCAAATCAGACCGTCGCTCAGAAAAAGAGGCGGCGGGTTTAGCTTGCGAGCGGAATGTAACTATCAAACGCCAGCTCGGCACGACGTTCTAAATCAAGCCGCAAGCTAACGCTTAGCCATCAATATTTTGCCTCCAAAACGCCTTCCCGCCACTGAATATGCCGCCGGCATCCTGGCCGGCTCCCGCACGGTGCTGGGCCGCGCCATCACGCTGGTTGAAAGCACCTTGCCCGCCGACCGAGCCCTGGCCCAGGACGTGCTGCAAGCCGTGCTGCCGCACACCGGGCGCAGCCTGCGCGTGGGCATCACGGGCGTGCCCGGCGTGGGCAAAAGCACGTTTATCGAAGCCCTGGGGCGGTATTTGGTTGAAACCCTGGGCAAAAAGCTGGCCGTGCTGGCCGTGGACCCCAGCAGCCAGCGCGGCGGCGGCAGCATTCTGGGCGACAAAACCCGCATGCCGTGGTTGGCGGCGCACCCGGCCGCATTCATCCGGCCCTCCCCTTCGGCGGGCAGCCTGGGCGGCGTGGCCCGCGCCACCCGCGAGGCGTTGCTGCTGTGCGAAGCGGCCGGCCACGACGTCGTGTTCGTGGAAACCGTAGGCGTGGGCCAGTCCGAAACCACCGTGCACGGCATGGTCGACTTTTTCCTGCTGCTGCTGCTGGCCGGAGCCGGCGACGAGCTCCAGGGCCTCAAGCGCGGCATCATGGAAATGGCCGACGCCCTGTGCATCACCAAGGCCGACCAGGGCAACGAGCAGGCCGCCCGCCGCGCCCGCGTCGACTACCAGAGCGCGCTGCACCTGTTTCCGCCGGCGCCCTCGGGCCAGACGCAGCCCGTGCTGCTCACCTCGGCCGTGAGCGGCGCGGGGCTGCACGAGGTGTGGCAGGTCATCGAAAACTACGCCGCGGCCACCCGGCAAAGCGGGTATTTCCAGCGGCGGCGGCAGGAGCAGCAGCTCCAGTGGCTGCACCAAAGCATTGCGCAGGCGCTGGAAGCCCGGTTCTATGCCGACGAGGCGGTGCGCACTCGCCTACCCGCCGTGCAGCAGGCCGTGGCCGCAGGGCAACTCACGCCCTTCGCGGGGGCCGAAACCCTGCTCAAGCTACAGTAAAAGCAAAGGCGGACGCGACTTAAAACGGAGGCAAGTAGCACAACTTTAGCCCCGCGATTATGGCTTATAATCAGCCGGGTACCCACCAGGCGAAACAATGGCAATTAAAGTATAAAAGCTTAACAATAAACTTATTACACAACAGGTTCGTAAAATGCAAGCTTGCAATAATGCAATTAACTTCACCGGAATATCTCCGCCCTTCCTACGCACATGGCCACCGTTATCAATCCCGAACCTTCCAGCTTTGGAACCTCCACGCACCCGGACGCGAGCTACTCGCTCTCGCCTCAAACCACGGGCGGCGTGCCGGTGGTAAAACGCATTTCGTGGGGGGCTATTTTTGCCGGGGCCCTGCTGGCGCTGGTCATTCAATTGGCGCTCAGCTTGCTGGGCTTGGGCGTGGGCCTGGGCACCATCGACCCCATGGAAGAGCAGAACCCGCTGGCAGGCGTCGGCATCGGGGCCATTGTCTGGTGGGTAGTCAGCTCATTGATTTCCCTGTACTTGGGCGCGTCGGTGGCGAGCCGCCTGGCCGGCATTCCCCGCCCCACCGACGGCATGCTGCACGGCCTGCTGACCTGGTCGGTAGTCACGCTGCTCACGTTTTACCTGCTGAGCACGGCCGTGGGCCGCATCATTGGCGGCGTGACGGGCGTGGCCGGCCGGGCCCTCACCGGCGTGGGCCGGGGCGTGGCCGCCGCGGCCCCGGCCGCGGGTGACGCCATCAAGGGCGAGCTGCAGGAGCGCGGCCTCGACGTGAACGACCTGAAGCAGCAAGCGCGCCTGCTGCTGCGCCAAACCGGCAAGTCGGAGCTGAGCCCCGAAAACCTGGAGCGTCAGGCCAAGGCCGCGGGCGGCGACGCCAAAGCCGAAGCCGGCCAAAGCGCGGCCAACCCCCAAGCCGCCGATGATAATTTTGACGACGTAATCGACCGCCTCACCAGCCGCGCCGAGAACATCGGCAACGCCGCCGACCGCGACGCGGCCGTGAACGTGGTGATGCAGCGCACCGGCAAAAGCCGCGCGGAATCCGAGCAGGTTGTTGACAACTGGATTCAAACCGCCCAGCAAGCCCGCGCCAAATTTGACGCGGCCAAAACCCAGGCCGAAGCCAAGGCCCGCTCCGCCGGCGACAAAGCCGCGGAAGGCCTTTCAAAAACGGCGTTGCTGGCCGCGCTGGCCCTTGGGCTCGGCGCCGCCACCAGCGCTTTTGGCGGCCGGCGTGGGATACCGCACACCGTGGCCGTGACGGGCGCGCCCGCCGCATAGCAATGCCGTAAAATAAATTCGGTAAACAACTCGCGCAAAAACGCCCGGCCCATTATCGGCTGGGCGTTTTTGCGCGTAGCGCGTGCTTCGCGCGGCTGCCTGCTCAGGCGGTGGCCTTACCACTGCGTCATTAACTGAAATAGCCCAAAAGCCCTGAGCCCCGAACAGTGGCGCGAGGCTTACGCACGACCGTTCGGGGCTGTGGGACGAGTGGGAACCCGCGGCGGGGCAGGCCGTGCGGGTGACGCCGACGGCGGGCAGCCCAAGGGCCTAGCCAGCGGCTAACGTGCCTGAAACTCCTGGCCCGCCAAGACGTAGCCCGTGGGCAAAATGGTGCGGCCGGTGGTGGTAACGAACGTGGGCTTCACACGCAGGGCCACGCGCTCGCTGTTGGCCAGGCCAGAGGCGAGGATGAGCATGGCCGCCTCGGAGCGTTCGGCCTCGCTGTTGCGCAGCGTGGTTTCGATGATGAGCGGGACAAAGGCGGTGCCGCCGCTGGCACGCACGTCCAGGCGGTTGGTGGTGCGGCCGGACGCAATTTGCTTGCCGTCGAGCAGGGCGGTGTACTCCATCTCGCTCAGGGCGGCGTCCTCGTCGTTGGGGTTGCGCACCTCTAATTTAACGCGCAGGAGCAGGGGAAGCTTGCCGGTGGCATAAGCGGCGCCGATAACGGCCTGCTGCGGCGCGGTCAGGTCGGAAGACTGGCGCACCTGGGTTACGTCGATGCCGGCCAAAGAAGCTTGGTCCACCGCCGCCAAGCGGATTTCAAATCCTTGGAGCGGGCGGGCTCGCTGCACCTGCTCGCTCACCCCGCAGCTGCCTGCCACCAGGCTAACTAGTAAGCAGGCACTCACCCGCAAAAAACGACTGCGCCCGAAAGAATCCATAGAAGAGAAGTAACCCATAATGAAATAAAGAAGGAGAATTAAACCACAAAGTAACGCCCTCTGGCCGTTGCAACCCAAAAGAGTTGTCGGCCGCGCCAAGAGTGCTGCAAGCCCGCAGATGCAAAGTCGATTATCCATCGGCGGCAGGCTTAGCCTGAGAACGCAAAAAGCAACGGGCGGGCCAAGAATGGCTCGGCCGGCCCGTTGCTTTTTGCTTCTTACTTGTTCGGTCGCCGGGTAGGCGCCTTATTCTTTTTTGGCGGCTTTCACGGCTTCTTTTAGGTCCTTCACGGTGCCGGTGCTGTTGAAGTTCATGGTGGCGTCCTTGGCATCGGCGGGCCCCACTGCTACCGTGGCCGTGCCGGTGAGCTTGTAATCGGTTTTCTTGGCCTTGAACAAGGATTTGAACAGCACCTTGGGCATGGACTTGGGCTCGAATTTGACGCGGACGGGCATTATTTCGGTGCCTTTTTTCTTGAACGTCACGTCTTTGGTTTCCTGGCCTTTCACGTCGAGGTCATCTTCTATCTGAAAGCGGTAGTTCACCTGCTTGAGGGTGAAGGGGATGGACTCGTAATTGATGACGCGCAGGTTCACGATGGCTTCGCCTTTTTGCAAGCCCAGCTTGGTCACGTCCACGTCAGCCACTTCAATTTTGGGCAGCTTCGGAATGTACACGCGCTTGCTCACTTCCACCGGAATTTCCTTGGGCCCCACGGCCGGCAGGTCGGCGTAGAGCACGGTGCGCATGCGCACCGTCACGCAGTCCTGCTGCGCGGTTTCGGCTTTGCGCTTGAGGTTGGCCATGTTCAGCGTGAGGGGCAGCTCTAGGCGGTTGCTGGCGTTTTTTTCCACCACCAGCGGGCTGTCTTTGCGGCCCTGCGCCAGGCGCGCGCCGTCCACGAACGTCTCGTAGCGCAGGCTGTCAATCTTGAGCGTCACCGGCGCGTTGTTGGTCATCTGCACCACCATCTGACCCTGAATTTTGTCGCGGGTGATGTTGCTGACGTTCAAGCTGGCCTGCCCCATCGTCGGCATCAAATCCTTGCCTTTGTCGGTGGCGAAGAAAGCAATGCCGCCGCCGACGAGCAGCAGCGCGAACAGTATCAACAGGCCCGTGCGCACGGGGTGTCCTTTACCGGAAGAAGCCATAAATTCAAGGGAGCAAAGCGAGAAAGCAGCAAGCTCGTCCGGGCACGCGGCTGAGCTGTAGCCACTTGAAACTGTAGCTACGCGAAGCACCCGCCGGCTTGTTATGGTCGAGGTTGGGCGAAACCAGGGCTCTGGCTGTGGCAGATTGTGCCTAAGTAGCCGGCAAGCCGGGCGTTAGAAACGGAAATTGGCCAGCTTACATATTTTGCTTGCGCAACTGTAAAGACAGGCCAAGCCCGCTGTCCTACCTTGAAAAAAGCACCGTTCTTCCCCGGCCTTTCCCGCCATGTTTGCCGCGCTTCGCTCCGACTCCATGACCCTGCACTTCATCAACGAGGACAACCCGACGGACATCTTCACCCGGTTTCAGGGCTTTCCCGCCAAGACGCCCGGCTTCCGGTTTGAGGGCGTGATGCGCGAGTCCGGCGTGAACGAGCAGGGCGAATTCAGGGACGAGCGGTTGTACGCCATCCTCCGGCGCGGCTGGCTGCGACCCTACGACAAGTCCCGGGTGACGGTGCTGCCCTAGCGTGGATTCGGCGTCGGTGTATGCCGGCCGGTCCGACGCCCCAGGCGTCCGACCGGTGGTTGCTAGAACGCTGAATACGGATGGTGTTGCCAACAATTGGTCGGACGCCTAGGGCGGGCCTGGGCCTATGCACTGCTAGTCCCGCTCCTACCCGCGGCGGGGCCGCAGGGCCAGGTAGTCGAGGTAGTACAACACCTTCACTGACACGTTGTTGTTGTGCGGCGTGTTGAGGGTATTGTTCAGGTTGTCGAAGTAGAG
>DASVTG010000483.1:0-7261 GCA_036387695.1 Hymenobacter sp.
AAGCACATTCTCTGCGAAAAGCCCATGGCCAACTCGTCCAAAGAATGCGAGGACATGATTGCGGCCTGCAAGAAAGCCGGCAAAAAGCTCATGATTGCCTACCGCATTCAATACGAGCCGCTGAACCGCATGGCCATGAAAATGGTGCGCGACAAAACCTACGGCGCCACCAAGCTCATTGAAATGGTGAACTGCCAAAACCAGGCCCACGACAACCAGTGGCGCCACAAAAAAGCCCTGGCCGGCGGCGGCGCCCTCCCCGACATCGGCCTGTACTGCCTCAACACTACCCGCTTTCTGCTGGGGGAGGAGCCCACGGAGGTTTCGGCCCAGATATACAACACCCCCGGAGACGCCCGCTTTAAGGAGGTAGAAGAAAACGTGACGTTTACCATGCGCTTCCCCAGCGGCGTGATTTCGCAGTGCATGACCGGCTACGGCACCTTCAACAGCAAGGCCTACACCGTGCACGGCGAAACGGGCAGCATCAAGATGGACCCGGCCTTCAGCTACCAGGGCCTGCACCAGGAGCGCGTGCACGCCCCCAAAGGCAAGCAAACCAAGGAAACGCCCACCGACCCGCAGGCCGACCAGTTTGCCCTGGAAATGGACCACATGGCCGAGTGCGTGCGCAACAACAAAACGCCCTACACGCCCGGCGAAGAGGGCCTGCAGGACCACCGCATCATGGAAGCCATTTACCAGTCGGCCAAAGAAAACAAGCCGGTGAAGCTACAGGCCGTGAACAAAATTGACGCCTTTCGCGGCACGCCGCCCACCGGAGAAGCGGCGTAAACTTCAACAGGCGTGCCGCGCTTGTGCGGGCTGCCCCGCATGGGAAGAACGTTATGCGGAGCGCGGCGTCTCTGCCGAGCAAACAACTCATACGTCGAGTTTACTGCCACGAGCAAGACACCGCGCTCTGCACGACGGCCATCCTGGTTTATCGATTACTCTGGCTACTTCGGGCGCACTGTTGGGCCGCCCCGATGCCGTGCGTGATGTTGCTGGGCCACGCCCGTCCCGCCGTTGAGCGAGGCGATGGGAGCGGGCAGGCTATTTGTGCTACACACCGGGGCCAAAATGCAGCAGGCCTCCGCCGCCCGCCGCCGGGGCGAGTTTGGGGGTTGGAAGGCCTGAGCAATAAAAAACATGAAGCCGCCCACAACCCCCACCGCAAACTGCTGGTTGTGGGCTTAGAACCAAGGCCACGCTCGTCGGGGCCGCTTTCCCGTTTGCCATTTAGTTGATGCAGAAGCCGTCTCCCCGTTCCCTTTATTTTGAAAACAGCATTGGCCGGATTTGGGAAGAGCCCGGCGAGTATTTGCGGCTCGAATACCGGCCCGGTGTGCGCGAAGCAATGCAGTTTCGGGCGCTGCTCACGCACACCGCCCACGCGTTGGCGCGCCAGGGCTGGAGCAAAATACTGGTGGACCAACGCAGCATGGCCCCCTTCAGCCCCAGCGAGCAGGACTGGATGACCAACGAGTGGCTGCCCCGGGCCGTGGCCGAAAGCGGCTACCGCTACGGCGCCATTCTGGTGGCCGAAGACGTATTTGCCCGCCTGGCCACCAACCAGTTTGTGATGGCCAGCCGCAAGCTGCCCCACACTTACCGCACCTTCGAAAAAGAAGGCGAGGCCACGGCGTGGCTGCTGGCCAGGTCCTAGCGCGGTTTGCCTTAGCAGAACGAGTACCCCGAATTTCCAATTTGGCCCGCCAGCACGGTGGTGTTTTCATGAACCGAATTGGAAATTCAGGGTACCCGCGCAGCGGCCTTCCGCCAACAAAAGCCACTGCTGCACCCGCTTTCGCGCTGCTGCTCGTCACCGCCACCTGGGGCGGCAAAGCCCCTCAGCGCGTAGCTTTGAAACCGCACTTCGCCTTGATTTCTGCTATGCTCAAAACCCTGCTTTTCGTCGTGGGCTTGGCTCTGACCGCGCCCGTCGCCCTTGCGCAAACAGCCCCCGCTGCTGCACCAGCTACCAAAGCCCCCCAATACCAATACTGCATGTTGGTGCTCAACAGTAGCTATTTCGATGGCAGAGATGTACGACTGGAGTTTGGGCAGAGCGTAAAAAATACTCCTGAAAACCCCGAACTGGTGCAGGCGAACGCAGTGGTTCGCAAGCTGGCGTCGGTGGTGGTGGCCTTGAACTACATGAGCAGCCAAGGGTGGGAGTGCATCAACGTGAGCACACTCTCATCTGATACCTCGATTCCTGATACCGGCTATCTGCTGCGGCGGGCCAAGTAAGCAGGCCCGTGCCTAGCTCACTTTTTCGGCCACCTCGGCGTCTACCTGCCCGGCCAGCAGGTCCTCGAAGGTCTGGCGGCGGCGGATGAGCCGCAGCTGCCCGTCTTCCAGCAGCACCTCGGCGGGGCGGGTGCGCGAGTTGAAGCTGCTGCTCATCTCGAAGCCGTAGGCGCCGGCGTTGTGGAAGGCCAGCAGGTCGTTTTCGCGGATGTCGGGCAGCAGCCGGTCCCAGGCGAAGGTGTCCGTCTCGCAGATGTTGCCCACCACGGTATATAGCCGCCCGGTCCCTTTGGGGTTGGTCAGGTTGCTGATGTGGTGGTAGCTGTCGTAGAACATGGGCCGAATCAGGTGGTTGAAGCCCGAATTGACGCCCGCAAACACCGTGGCGGTGGTTTGCTTCACCACGGCCACGTTCACCAGCAGGTAGCCGCTTTCGCTCACCAGGTACTTGCCCGGCTCGAACCAGCACTCCAACGGGCGGCCGTATTCTTTCTCGAAGGTTTTGAACGCCTCGGCCACTTGCTTGCCCAGCGCATTCACGTCGGTTTCGGGGTCGCCGGGCTTGTAGGGCACTTTGAAGCCCGAGCCCAGGTCCAGGAAGTCCAGCTCGGGGAAGCGGCCGGCCGCGTCGAACAGGATTTCCAGCGCCCGCATGAACACGCCCACGTCCTTGATTTCGGAGCCGGTGTGCATGTGCAGGCCCTTCACGTGCAGGCCGGTGCCTTTCACCACGCGCTCCAGGTGCCGCAGCTGGTGAATGCTGATGCCAAACTTGGAGTCGATGTGGCCGGTTTGAATCTTGTAGTTGCCGCCCGCCTCGATGTGCGGGTTCAGGCGCACGCACACCGGATAGGACCCACCAAACGTGGCGCCGAACCGCTCCAGCAGCGAAATATTATCAATGTTGAGGTTGACGCCCAAATTTTTGGCTTCCACCAGCTCCTCAAACGTCACGCTGTTGGGCGTGAACAGGATGTCGTCCGGCGCGAAACCGACGTGCAGGCCCAGCCGCACCTCGTTGATGCTCACGCAGTCGAGCCCCGAGCCCAGGCCGTGAATGTGCCGCAGGATGCTCACGTTGCTCAGCGCCTTGCAGGCGTAGAAAAAGCGCGTTTTGTGCCCCGAAAAAGCCTTTTTAAGTTTTTCGTACTGACCGGTGATGGTCGCGGAGTTGTAGACGTAAAGGGGGGTGCCGAACTGGTCGGCAGCGGCGCGCAGCGCATCGTTAATACCAGACATAATCGCAAAAGTAAGGCCCGCAGCGGTGCCTTGAGTAAATATCAGGCTGGTAGTACATTCACCTCCCGGCCATAGTTTCCCATCTGCTCTTTTATGCCCAACGCTCCAACCCTTGAAGTGTGGCTGCGCGGCCCCCTGCCCGGGGTGCCGCCGCTGCTCCAGCCCGTGGCTCACGCCCTGCTGCAAGCCCGCGAAGAACTCAACGCCGCCCTGCAGGATTTTCCGCCCGAATTGCTCAACGAGCGGCCCGGCGGCGTGGCCTCCGTGGGCTTCCACCTGCAGCACCTGGCCGGCGTGCTCAACCGCTTGCTGACGTATGCCCGTGCCGAACCCTTATCGGAAAGCCAGTTTGCGGACTTCAACGCAGAGGTTCCGCCGCTGCCTCTTGAGCCGGATGCGGTAAAGCGGCTGGTGGCGCGTTTCAGTCAGGAAGTTGACGCTGCGGTAAGCCAATTAAAGGCCACGCCCGAAGCCAGCCTAACCGAGGTGCGCGGCGTGGGCCGGGCGCAGGTTCCGTCTACTGTCATCGGCATCTTGGTGCACGCCGCCGAGCACACCACCCGCCACTTGGGGCAGCTGCTGGTCACGGCCAAGTGGGTAAAAAGCCTGGCGTAGCAATCATGAAATTCAGAAACAGAACGTCATGCTGAGCTGGTCGAAGCATCTCTACTGCGTAACTAATGAATTTTAGTATAGCGGGAGAGATGCTTCGACCAGCTCAGCATGACGGGCTATTATTTTCAATTACCGCTGTCCGGCGGCGGCTTGCACGCGCGGTTTGGCCCGCTCGTACTGCACCGGCCAAGGCATTTCCGTGCCCAGTTCAGGGGCCGCAAGCAGCGGGAAATAAGGCTCGCGCAAGAACTCGCGGGCCAGCAGCACCAAATCGGCGTGGCCGTTGGCGAGAATGGCCTCGGCTTCGGCCGGCGTGGTGATGAGGCCCACGGCACCGGTCAAAATCCCCGCTTCCTCCTTGATGCGCTCGGCAAACTGCACCTGGTAGCCCGGGCCCACCGGAATGGGCGCCTTGGGCACGTTGCCGCCGGTGGAGCAGTCTATCAAATCCACGCCGCGCGTCTTGAGCATGGCGGCCAGCTGCACGGCTTCGTCGGCGTTCCAGCCGCCCTCGGTCCAGTCCGTGGCGGAAATGCGCACGATGAGCGGCAAGTCCTCGGGCCACACTTCGCGGGTGGCGGCCACCACTTCCAGCAGCAGGCGAATGCGGTTTTCGAAGGTGCCGCCGTACTCGTCGGTGCGGTGGTTGCTGAGCGGCGAGAGAAACTCGTGCAGCAAGTAGCCGTGGGCCGCGTGCAGCTCAATGACCTGAAAGCCCGCTGCCAGGGAGCGAGCGGCAGCGGCCCGGAAATCGGCCACCACTTTCTGCATGCCGGCCGCGTCCAGGGCCGTGGGCTGCGGGTAATTATCGGCAAAGGCCACGGCGCTGGGGCCCACCACCGGCCAGCCGCCTTCGCTTTCGGGCACGGCGCCTTCGCCCGACCACGGCCGGTAGGTGCTGGCTTTGCGGCCGGCGTGGGCCAGCTGCACGCCGGGCACGCTGCCCTGGGCCGTGATGAAGGCATTGATGCGCTGGAGCATGGGCAGGTGCTCGTCTTTCCAGATGCCGAGGTCGTCGGGGCTGATGCGGCCTTCCGGCGACACGGCCGCGGCTTCGCTGATGATGAGGCCAGCGCCGCCCACGGCGCGGCTGCCCAGGTGCACCAGGTGCCAGTCGTTGGCAAAGCCGTCGGTGCTGCTGTATTGGCACATGGGCGATACCACAATGCGGTTTTTCAAGGTGACGCCGCGCAGGGCCAGGGGTTCAAATAGCTTGGGCATGGGACAAATTCAAATGGCAATACCAAGCAGGCTAAACCGGTTTTTGGCAGCGAAGGTTGTGTAGGAACGCGCCACGGCGCGTTCTGCCTGTTGGGCCGGCACCTCAGCACACCCAAGCACCAAAAGGCCGTGTTCCATTCGTTTGGCCCACGAACGCGCCATGGCGCGTTCCTACATCATTTGCATTTCCCAAACTCCTGCCTAACTTGCCATCGCATTCACAACCAACATGCTCCAGACGCGCTACTTTTTTGGCTACTATTACTTTTACGCCACCGCGTAGAACGAGCCGCCGTTTGTAGATAACCCTCAGACATCTCCAGCGCCGCTCGTTCATCGGGAAGGCGCTTTTTTAATGCCCAATTCTTACATGGTACCCACGCAGCAGGTCTTTTTTAGCTACGGTTATTACTTCTTCTATTTGAAGAAGCCGGCCCGCTGTTGCCAGTGTTAACCACCACACTCTCCGCCAACAACACCAGGGCCCCGCACAACGGAGGCCTTTTTTCTTGCCCAATTTTTCATCAACCATGCCCCAGCACGTCTCCATCCAAGGTTTCCAGGGAAGCTTCCACGAAGTAGCCGCCCGCCAGTACTTCGGGGCTGCGCCCGAGCTGTTGGCCTGCGCCACCTTCGCCGCAGTGGTGGCGCACGTGGTGAACGGCACCGCCGCGGCGGGCCTGATGGCCATGGAAAACTCGCTGGCCGGCAGCATCCTGCCCAACTACCTGCTGCTGGAGCGCCACGCCGTGCAGGTAACGGGCGAAGTGTATTTGCCCATTCACCAGCACCTGCTGGCCCTGCCCGGCACCACCCTGGCCGACGTGCAGGCCGTGCACTCGCACCCCATGGCCCTGCGCCAGTGCGGCGAGTTCCTGGACCGCCACCCGCACTGGAAGCTGGTCGAAACCGACGACACCGGCCACAGCGCCCAACTGCTGGCCGAAAACCGGACGCCCGGCGTGGCGGTGGTGGCTGGTGCCCAGGCCGCGTCGCAGTTCGGCCTGCAAATCCTGGCGCCCGCCATCCACGACGACCCGCACAACTACACCCGTTTCCTGGTGCTGCAGCGCGCCGACCTCGCCCAACCCGACCCGCAGGCCAACAAAGCCTCGCTCTATTTCTACACCAGCCACGCGCCGGGCAGCCTGGCCGCCGTGCTCACCCGCGTGGCCACGCACGGCCTCAACCTGAGCAAGCTGCAGTCGTGCCCCCGCCCCAGCCAGCCCTGGCACTACGGCTTTCATGCCGACGTCGAGTTCACATCAATAGCCCAGCTCGAAGGCCTGCTGGCTGATTTGGCTGCCGTCACGGAAGAGCTGCGCGTGCTGGGCACCTACCGCCGCGGCAGTATGAATTTTGATGAGGGGCTGTCATTGCGAGTGGAACGCAGTGAAGCGCGGCAACCCGTCCTCTCTGAGCGACCAGCCTGCTAATCTGACACTTTTTTAAAGCTCGAATGTCCTTAAATCCGAAGCTTCACCACATCTCAAAGCCAGTCGCTGAGAGAGAACGGATTGCTTCGCTACGCTCGCAATGACAAATTCATTCCTGCAATTCCCCGTTGCCAGCCGCCTGGCCCACACCGGCGAGTACTATTTCTCGCGCAAGCTGCGCGAGCTGGCGGCCTTGAATGCGGCCGGCGCCAACATCATTAACCTCGGCATCGGCAGCCCCGATTTGCCGCCGCACCCCAGCGTGACCGCCGCCCTCACGGCCACCGCCGCGCTGCCCAACGCCCACGGCTACCAGGGCTACCAGGGCACGCCGGCGCTGCGCGGCGCCATGGCCGGTTTCTACCAGCGCCACTACGGCGTGGCCCTGGACCCGGCCAGCGAAATAATGCCGCTGCTGGGTTCCAAAGAAGGCCTGATGCACGTGGCCATGACGTTTCTGGAAGCCGGCGATGCCGTGCTGATTCCCAACCCCG
>DASVTG010000484.1:0-6313 GCA_036387695.1 Hymenobacter sp.
CCGGCGCCGGTTTTCAACTACGCGCCCACCGCGCGCCTCAACTTGTTCGATGCGGCCCGGCAGCGGGCTGTGCCCGTGGCCCTGTTTGCGCCCGCAGCTTCGCTCCCAGGTGCTGCCAAGCGCAAGCTGGCCTTGTTCAGCCACGGCTACGGTGGGCAGCACACCGGCTACTCGTTCGTGGCCCAGACGCTGGCCGCCCACGGCTACCTGGTGGCGAGCGTGCAGCACGAGCTGCCCACCGACGAGCCGCTGCCCCTGACCGGCAACCCGCGCGAGGTGCGCCGCCCCAACTGGAACCGGGGGGTGCAGAACCTGCTGTTTGTGCGGCGCGAGCTGCTGCGCACCCACCCCGAACTGGACAGCGCGCACCTGCTGCTGGCGGGCCATTCCAACGGCGGCGACACGTCCGTACTCTTTGCCGAGGAACACCCGGAGCTGGTCGAGAAGCTTATTTCGCTCGACAATCGGCGCCTGCCGTTGCCCCGCAAACCGACCCCCAAAGTGCTTTCCCTCCGCTCGAGCGACCAGGCTGCCGACCCCGGCGTGCTGCCCGCTCCCGCCGAGCAGGCCGCCCTGGGCATGACCATCGTGCAACTGCCCGCCACCGTTCACAACGACATGTGGGACGGGGCCACGCCCCAGCAGCGGCAGGAGATGGAAGACCACATCTCCCGCTTTCTGGAGAAATAGCGGCTAGCTTGACCAAAGTTTGCCAAGTCAAGAACCGGGTTTTATAACTGCAGAAGTCCGTTTTTGCAGTTGCAAAAGGCCTTGGCAAACCTCACCACGCCGATGCACGTTTGAGCTTCTTTTCAGTTTGTTCGTCTATGAAGTTTTTCTGCTCGCTGGCCCTTTCGGGTACTTTTCTGCTGGCTCCTGGCCCCGCGGCCGTTGCGCAGCAGGCCCCGTCTCCCTACCGCACCGACTTGTACAAGGACGGCGCCATCATCACCGGCCTCACCGCGCTGAGCGTGACGGGCCTGTACCTGGTGCAACAAAAAAGCGGTTTGAACAACGCCGAGCTGGCTGCCCTCAATAAAAACGACGTGCCCAAGTTCGACCGTTTTGCGGCCGGTAACTACAGCGAAAGCGCCCAAACGGCCAGCGACTACCTCTGCTACGGCTCCATGCTGGTGGCCCCGGGCCTGCTGGCCCTGAACCCGGCGGCCCGCGGCCGCTACGGGCAAGTAGCCGCGCTGTACCTGGAAACCATGCTCGCCACCGACGCCGCGTTTACCATGACCGTGGGCACCGTGACGCGCTACCGGCCCTACCTCTACGGCCCGCAGGGCGGCAACGACCGCAACGGCAAGGTTGCCACCAACTCCTTCTTCGCCGGGCACACGGCGCACTCCGCCACGGCCACGTTCTTCGCGGCCAAAGTGTTTCACGACTTCAACCCCGATTCGCCCGCTCAGCCCTTTGTGTGGGGCGCCGCGGCGGCGCTTCCGATTGCGGTGGCCTACTACCGCATGGAGGCCGGCAAGCACTTCTTGTCCGACAACATTGTGGGCTATACGTTGGGCGCCACGATGGGCATCGTGGTGCCGCAGCTGCACAAAACCGCCGGCCGCACCGGCGTTTCCCTGCTTCCCCTGCAAGGCGTGAACGCGAACGGATACGCCTACTCCGGGGTGCTGCTGAGCAAGCGGCTCTAGCACGGTAGGGAGTTAAAACGGGGAGTTAAAAGTTGAGAGTTAAAAGTTAAAAATCAGAACAACTTTTAACTCTCAACTTTTAACTCCCTTCCCTTACTGGCATTGAGCAGCATAAGGGCCTGAAAGCGGCTTTATTTCACGGGAGCCGTACGCACGACGCCGGTGGCTTTCTCTACCTCAAACCGGGCGCGGTTGGGCATGCGTTGGGCCCAGTCGGTGCGCGGCACCAGCACCTGCCAGCTCGTTTCGTTGTCGTTCACGCGGGCCGAGTCCAGCACGTAGAGCGCGGCGTTGGGCTGGCTTTGGAGGTAGCGGCCCACGGCGGCGCGGGCATCCGTGGCCGTAGCGGCCCCCGCCGCAGACGGCTGGGTAAGGGGCGGGGGAGTCGTTTCGGAGGCCGGGGCGGTGGGCTGGCAGCTGCCCAACGCCCAGCAAGCGGCGGCGGTTAAAAAGGACACGGGTTTTCTCATGGCCCGAAGCTAAGCACTTGCAAGGCGTGCGCGGAACCCGTGGTGATTTTGGGCCACCCCCATTGGCGGGCCTTCCCGGTCACCGCGAGCAATCAGGCAGTTTTCACGAAGCGAATCAGCTCCCGGACTTGGTTCAGGAAGCGCGCATCTTCCGAAAGCTTGGCAATTTCCTGGGCGGTTTGGCGGGCCAGAGCTTCGTGGTCGCGGGCATTCTGGCGGGTGAGTTCTTCCAGCAGCGAATCCAGGCGGTCGAGGCGGCGTTGCCCGGCGGCGTGCTGCTGGGCCAGCTCGTGCGCCCACGAATCCACTTCGGTGGCATCCAGCGAGGCCACGAGGCTTTGCAGCTGCGTTTCCATTTCGCTCACGCGGGCGCGCAACTCCGTCACGTCCTCGCGGGGGTAATGCACTTGGTGCTGCATCAGGCGCAGGCGCGCGGCCAGGTGCTCGTAGGCGCGGGCGGCGGGCCGGGCAAAGGTGAGCGCCAGCGCCGCCACGGCGGCCGGGTAGCCCACCGCCACCACGCGGTAGTACGCCAGCGCGGCCAGCACCGCCGCCGTGAGCAAGTGCAGCCCCACGGCCAGCGTGCGGAAGCGCGCGGCAATGCGCCGCGCAAACGCCACGTGCTCCTCGTTGACGGCAATGCCTTTGTCGCGCGATTCCTGGGCCTCCTGCACCACGCCGCGGGCCGCGAAGTGGGCGTTCCAGGGCAGGGTGGTCACCACGGCCAGCCACCAGGCAATGGCCACGCCCACCAGCCAGTCAATCAGGCTGCCCACCGGCACGTGCAGCCAATGCAAGCCAAAAAACACGACCATCGCCCCAACGGCGAGGAAAAACAGTGTGGATGCAAATCCGCTAAACGACATGGCCCCGCGCAGTAAAATAAGGTGAACAATCGGCCCAAGTTAAGCGCCGAATAATTGGCCGCTGGCCCGCAGGCGGCCCCCGCGTTGCAGCAAGTCCGTTTGGGCCCGCGCCCAGCCGTCGGCCGAGATGGCGCGGGTGGCATCGGCAATCACCGTGGCCGCAAAACCCTCGGCCAGCGCATCTTTGGCGCTGAAGTACACGCAGTAGTCCGCGGCCAGGCCGGCCAGGTACACTTCCGTTACGCCGCGGCCGCGCAAGTAGTCGGCCAGGCCCGTACTCTTGCGGTGGCCGTTGTCAAAGAAGGCGCTGTAGCTGTCGATTTCCGGGTTGGTGCCTTTGCGGAAGATGGCCTCGACGCGGGCCGTGTCCAGGGCCGGCGCCAGCTCGGCCCCGGCGCTGGCTTGGGTGCAGTGGTCGGGCCAAAGCACCTGGGGCAAGCCGTGCAAGTCAATTTGCTCGAACTGCGTGCGCCCCGCGTGGCTGCTCGCGAAGCTTTGGTGCCCTTCCGGGTGCCAGTCCTGGGTGGCCACCACCAGGTCAAAGTGCGGCTGCAAGGCATTGACCACGGCCAGGATGGCGTCGCCCTCGGGCACGGCCAATCGGCCGCCGGGCAAAAAGTCGTTTTGAATGTCGATGAGCAGGAGGGCCTTCATGGGAGCGGGGTGCAGGGAATTACAAAGTAAACCAAGCACGGCGGGCGGAGTTACGTCTACGCGCCAACAACACTGCGTTAACTCTTTTTTTCATGCCCAACACCCAGCACCAAATCATTCTCGTCACCGGCGCCACGTCCGGCATTGGCAAAGTAACGGCCACCACATTGGCCAAAACCGGCGCTCACCTCGTGCTGTTGGCCCGCAGCGCCGAAAAGGCGGCCGCCACGCAGCGCGAAATCCGAGCCGCCGCCGGCCACGACCGCGTCGACGTGTTGCTGGCCGACCTCGCCGACTTGCAGCAGGTGCGCCGCGCCGCCGCGGAGTTCAACGCCCGCTACCCGCGGCTTGACGTGCTGGTGAACAACGCCGGGCTGATTTTCGGCGCCCAGCGCCAGCTCTCCGTCGACGGCAACGAACTGGGGCTGGCCACCAACCATTTGGGGCCCTTCCTGCTCACGGCCTTGCTGCTGGACAAGCTGCGCGCCAGCCCGGCGGCCCGCGTGGTGAACCTGGCCTCGAAAGCCCACGAGTTTGCCAAGCCCGACCTGGCCGACATCCAAGCCGAGCGGCACTACGGCGCCATGCGCGTGTACGCCAACACCAAGCTCTACAACATCATGTTCACGCAGGAGCTGGCGCGTCGGCTCCGGGCCCACGGCATTGCCAACGTCACCACCAACGCCGTGCACCCCGGCGTGGTGGCCAGCAACTTTGGCAGCAGCGCCGGCGGCTTGCTGGGCAAGCTCACGCTGCTGGCCCGCCCGCTCATGATTTCGGTGGAGAAAGGCGCCGAAACCAGCATTTTCCTGGCCTCCGCGCCAGAAGTAGCCAGCACCAGCGGCGGCTATTTTGCCAAGAAGAAACCGGTGGCGGTGACGCATTCCTTCAACACCGCCGAACACGCCCGCCAGCTCTGGGAACTCAGCGAACGATTGACGGGAACGACGTTTTTGGCGTAATTGAGCCCGTCTTCCACCCCAGCCCGGCCCGCTCATGCCCAATCCGACCATCGACCTTGCCGCCTACGCTGCCCGCATCGGCCACACGGGCCCGCTCACGCATTCACTCGAAACGCTCGTGGGCCTGCACCGGGCGCAGGCCTTCAGCATCCCGTTCGAAAACCTGGACGTGCACCTTAATCGGCCCATTGGCCTCGACCCGGCCAGCCTCCAGCGCAAGCTGGTAGGAGAGGAGCGCGGCGGCTATTGCTACGAGCTCAACGGCTTGTTCGGGCTGGTGCTGCAGCAGCTGGGTTTTGGCGTGACGTGCCTGGTGGGGCGCAACCTGCTGGCCGGGCACCCCCTGCGGCCCCGTGCCCACCAGATACTGCTGGTGGAGGCCGCAGGACAGCCCTGGCTCGTCGACCTCGGTTTTGGCACCAACGGCCTCATCGAACCCATTCCCCTGGCCGTGGGGCTGGAGCACCAGCAGTTTTTCGATGGCTACCGCCTGCAAGCGGCCCCGCAGCACAACTACCACCTGCAATTGCGCATGCAGGGCGAGTGGCAGAGCCTCTACACGTTCACCCTCGACGAGGCCCAGCCGAGCGACTACCAGATGATGAACTTTTACTACTCGCAGTCGCCGGATTCACCCTTCCGCAAGCAGCGTGTCTGCACCCTGGCCGCCCCCGACTTTCGCATCAGCCTGGTAGACCGGGAGCTCAAAATACGACGGCCCGACGGCAGCATAACGGCCACCGTCTTGGCCGATGACGAAGCGGTTGAGCACGCGCTGGCCACCTACTTCGGGCTGCGGCTGCCCGCGCCGGTTATTTAGTTGGCTTGGGGTCAACGGCATTGAGCACGGCTGCCCAGTCGGCCTCGGTTTTGGGATTTTGCGCGGCCACGGCGGTTTTTAAGGCATCGGCCAAGGCAGGGGCGGCGGCCCGTAAGGACTTGAGAGCCAGCTTTACGGGTGTCAGTTCAGCCTTTGGGGTACGGACGTAGTACACCGATTTGTCCTCTATTTCGTCGTAGCGAACATCGGTGCTGTACGCGCCCTGATAGTTGGCTTTTTTCAGCGATTTTAGGTGGTGCTTCAGCAGGCTGTACCCGCCTTCGTGCAGCACCTCCACGTAGTCGGCCTGTTGGCGGGGCTCGGGCGCTTCCACAAAGCGCCGGAAAGTGCGCGCCCGGGCGGGACTCAGGGATGAGGCAGGCTCTTGCAGCACAAAACGAACCACTTGCCGGTCGTCGAGCTGCAGGGTGTCGTTGGGGCGGGCCGGGGCGCGCATCAGCAGCCGGTGGCCCAGCACGTCGTATTTCAACGGCACCGGGGCCAGCGGCAAGCTGTTGCTAAGCGTGATTTGAGCGGGCAGCCAGCGGTTGTCTGCGTAAGGAGACCCTTTCACACCTTCGTTCGTGCCCGTGGGCACCACGGTAGGAGAGCCCGACACCAAGCTGTTGAGGTTGGCCTGGGCTGCGGCCCCTTCCTGCGCAATGTTGGTTTGCGCATGTGCGTACAGACCGCTGAGTAAGAAGCCAAAAAGGAGAGGAAGCCGCGGGTTCATGGAGGATGAATGAAAGATAAAACCGGGCGCCAAGCTAGTCACAAGCGCGCAATTAACGGCGGATTTGGGGCTGGAGCGGCCGGGTGTTTTGTGAAAAAGCGCACAGCAGCCCGCCGTGTGCTCAAGCCTTCGGCTCGCCGTGTGCTGGCT
>DASVTG010000485.1:0-5406 GCA_036387695.1 Hymenobacter sp.
CTTGCCGCCGACTTTGGCAAGGCGACTTCTACCGTTACAAACGCACAGGGCGTAGCCACCACTGTCCAGGATTCCCATCGCCAGGGCGGCGTGGGCCTGGGCTACTACCTGGCCCCCACGGCTACCAGGCGCTCATATATAGCCGCCACGGTCGGGCTGGGCTGGGGCCAAAGCCGTTTCTTCGCCTCTGACGACTACCGGGCGGCTTCGGTGTTTTTCCCGTTTCCGGTACCCATTCGCAACGGGGTGTACGATGCCCGGTACCGGCGCTATTACGGCCAGGTGTATGTTGCCATGCCCGTTGCCGAAACCGGCCCGCAGGTGGGCGCCTCGCTCCGTTCCGTCTGGCTCGACTACACCCGCCTGACCTACGCCGACCAGCCCATTGTGCCCACCGCCCGCGTTTTTCTGGAACCGTCGATTTTTATGCGTTTCGGGCAGCGTGCGTTGCGCTACTACTTCACGGCCGGGTTGTCGTTGCCCTTGAGCAGTGACCCGGCCAACCCGGCCAACAACCGTACCTCGTCGAGTTCCTACCTGTTCAGCGGCGGCATCATTCTCCGCCCCGACTTGCTGCTGCACCGACAATAACGCCCGAAGTCCCGCGCCGCTCCTTTTCAAACCAACACCAAAAAAGAAGCCCCGGCTGCTGCCGGGGCTTCTTTGCTAACCCAAAAAGTGGGGTGGCCTACTTGCCGCCCAGCACGCGCAGCATGGTGTCGCCAATCTCGGCGGGCGAATCCACCACGTGGATGCCGCACTCGCGCATGATGGCCATTTTGGCAGCGGCCGTGTCGTCGGCGCCGCCTACGATGGCACCGGCGTGGCCCATGCGGCGGCCGGGAGGGGCCGTCTGGCCGGCGATGAAGCCTACCACGGGCTTCTTGTTGCCGGTTTCCTTAATCCAACGAGCGGCTTCGGCTTCCATGCCGCCGCCGATTTCGCCTATCATCACGATGCCTTCGGTTTCGGGGTCGTTCATCAGCAATTCTACCGCCTGCTTGGTGGTGGTGCCGATGATGGGGTCGCCGCCAATGCCAATGGCCGTGGTCTGGCCCAGGCCGGCTTTGGTGAGCTGGTCAACGGCTTCGTAAGTCAGCGTGCCCGACTTGGAAACGATGCCAATTTTGCCTTTGGTGAAAATAAAGCCGGGCATGATGCCCACTTTGCACTCGCCGGCGGTCATCACGCCGGGGCAGTTCGGGCCTATCATTGTGATGCCCTGCCGGTCTTTCAGGTAGTGCTTCACGGCAATCATGTCCTTGGTGGGGATGCCTTCGGTGATGGTGATGATGACTTTGATGCCGGCATCGGCCGCTTCCATGATGGCGTCGGCGGCGAAAGCCGGGGGCACGAAAATGATGCTGGTATCAGCGCCGGCGATTGCCACGGCTTCGGCCACGGTGTTGAACACGGGACGGCCCAGGTGCTCGGAGCCGCCTTTGCCGGGCGTGACGCCGCCCACCACGTTGGTGCCGTAGTCCATCATCTGCTGGGCATGGAACGAACCTTCGGAGCCCGTAAAGCCCTGCACGATAACCTTGGAGTTTTTATTAACCAGAACGCTCATTCGTAGGTGTTTTTTGGGAATTTGAGGGAGTGGGAGAGGCCACCCGGACGGGCAACAGTGGTGCAAAAGTAGGGCTTTTTGAGGCCGCGGCAAGGGACGTGTCCGTGGAAAGCCTGAGACGTGCGCCTGGCCGGGAAAACTACTGAATTTGGGGCCTGTAGTGAATCTTCGGGCCCGTCGAAGCCGTTTTTCACAAAGCAGCTATCGACTTATTCGGGTCTGAGCCAGCGGGCTTGCTGAAAAGACCTTTTTGGAATTCGAAGCTGATTAATAAAAGATAAACCGATAAGGATGCTGCCTGCGCTACCAGCTAGCGAGCGGGGTTGCCCATCCGTGCACATAAAAGACTAGGTGTTATGAAAGGCTTGCGTTTAGCTCTGCTATTGTGTTGGTGCCTGGGCTTGACAAGGTGCACCGAAAAGGACGACCCGGCGGCGCCGAGCAATCAGCTTGCCATTCCCAGCAGGGGCGTTTCGGCCCTAAAAAGTGCCCAGGACCTCGACCCGCTGCTGGCGCAACTGGGCACGGCGCGCTATGCCTTGCTCGGCGAAGCCTCGCACGGCACCACCGAGTTCTACGCGTGGCGCAGCACCATCACCAAGCGGCTCATTCAGGAAAAGGGCTTCAACCTAATTGGCGTTGAAGGCGACTGGCCCGCCCTCTACGAGCTAAACCGCTACGTGAAGGGCGCCAACAACGGCGCCTCGGCCACCGCCCTCCTGCAGCGCCTCACGCGCTGGCCTACCTGGATGTGGGCCAACCCCGAAATAGCCGAGCTGGCCGAGTGGCTGCGCACCTACAACCGAACCCAGCCGGCCGAAAGCAAAGTGGGTTTCTATGGCCTGGACTTGTACAGCCTGTGGGAATCCCTGGAGAGCATTCGCACTGATTTCACCGAAGCCGACCCCGCCACCCTGGGTGCCGTGGCCGCCGCGCTGGATTGCCTCAGCAGCTACAACCGCAGCGAGGAAGCCTACGGCCGCGCCACCCTAAGCGGCGCCAGCTGCGCCGACGCCGTGGCCGCCGTGCTCGCCGCCGTGCGCAACCGGGCCTTGGCCTTGCCGCCCGGCCACGAAGGCGTGTTCAATGCCGAGCAAAACGCGCTGATAGCCGTGAATGCCGAGCGCTACTACCGCACCGCCGTGCGCAGCAACGCGGGCTCCTGGAACATCCGCGACCAGCACATGGCCGAAACCATCAACCGCCTAATGAGCTTCCGCGGGGCCAATGCCAAAATTGCGGTGTGGGAGCACAACACCCACGTGGGCGACGCCCGCCATACCGACATGGTGAACATGGGCGAGCTGAACGTGGGCCAGCTCATGCGCCAGCAGCACGCCGCCGAAGGCGTGTACGTGGTGGGCTTTAGCACCTATGCGGGCACCGTGACCGCGGCGCCGTATTGGGGCGGCGCCGTGACCACCATGACGGTGCCCGCGGCCGTGGCCGGCTCCTGGGAAGCCATACTGCACGAGCAGGCCCCCGGCAACAACCTGATTTTGCTGGACACCTGGCGGGCCGAAACGCCGCTCACGCAGCGCCGCGGCAACCGCGCCATTGGCGTGGTGTACGACCCCAACAACGAAACGGGCAACTACGTGCCGACCGACCTTCCGCACCGCTACGACGCCCTCATCTTCCTTGACCAAACGCAGGCCCTGCGTCCCTTGCCCGGTCTCGGCGGGCGGCCGGCGAAGGCGGAAACGACGAAATTGGAAGCGGCAGCGAATTTTTAACCGGCGAACCGGGGTTATGGTCGGCCCGGCTATTCCGGGCCACTCGTTTTTTTATTCATTGCTCGTCAGCGTGAGGTTTGCCGGGCTGTCGGCGCCGGGCCACGCCGATGGAATAGTTACCTTTGTGGCCTTTTCCTAAGAACCCCACCCAGTTCAGTTCAATGTATTTTAACCACGTCATCGAGGCCGTTGGCCATACCCCACTCGTCAAGCTCAACAAAGTTACGGAAGGCATCAAAGGCACCATCCTCGCCAAAGTGGAGTATTTCAATCCCGGCAACTCGGTGAAAGACCGCATGGCCATCCGCATGATTGAGGACGCCGAAAAGGCCGGCCTCCTGCAGCCGGGCGGCACCATCATCGAGGGCACCAGCGGCAACACCGGCATGGGCCTGGCCCTGGCCGCCATTGCCAAAGGCTACAAAACCGTGTTTGTTATGAGCGACAAGCAGAGCAAGGAAAAGCAGGACATCCTGCGCGCCGTGGGCGCCGAAGTGGTGGTGTGCCCCGTGGACGTGGCCCCCGACGACCCGCGCAGCTATTACTCTGTGGCCCGCCGCCTGAACGCCGAAACGCCCAATTCCTTTTACCCCAACCAGTACGACAACCTCTCCAACTCCGCGGCGCACTACGAGGGCACCGGCCCGGAAATCTGGAACGGCACCGACGGCAAAATCACGCACTACGCCTGCGGCGTGGGCACGGGCGGCACCATCTGCGGCGCCAGCAAGTACCTGAAGGAGCAGAACCCGGCCGTCGTCACAGTGGGGCTCGATACCTACGGTTCGGTATTTAAAAAATACAAAGAGACGGGCATTTTTGACGAGAACGAAATCTACCCCTACAAAACGGAGGGCATCGGCGAAGATATTTTGCCGAAGAACGTGGACTTCGACTTGATTGACTTATTCATCAAAGTCACCGACCAGGACGCGGCCGTGATGACGCGCCGCTTGGCCAAGGAAGAAGGCTTATTCGTGGGCTGGTCGTGCGGTTCGGCCGTTTATGGCGCTTTGGAGTACGCCCGCGAGCATTTGACCGAGGACGACACGATGGTGATTGTGCTGCCCGACCACGGCACCCGCTACCTCGGAAAAATCTACAACGACGACTGGATGCGCGCCCAGGGCTGGCTGTAGCCACCTGAACAATTGCGCGAATGATGCCGCCCCAGTATCTTCGTGAAAGCTAGAAATAAAACGTTATTTATGTCCGCAAATCTGAACCACATTGTGCTCGTTGACGACAACGAAACCACCAGCTTTCTCAACAACCGTTTGTTGGGGCGTTTGGCCGTGGCCGAGCGCGTGAGCACGTTCTCGCGCGCCGACGAAGCGTTTGAAAAGCTCTGGGGCGGCAGCAACGCTCCCGCGCCCGACCTCGTGTTCGTGGACCTGAAAATGCCCGGCATCTCCGGCTTTGAATTCCTGGAACTTTACAACGCCCTGCCCCAACCCGTGCAGGACAAAACGGTGATGGCCGTGCTCACCACCTCCATGCACGGCGCCGATACGGCCCGCGTGGCCAAGTACCCCAACGTGGAGTACCTCACCAAGCCACTGACCGAAGAAAAAATGCGCAAGCTGCTGGAAAAGCGCTTTCAGTAATCTTCAATCGGCCCGCCCCGTTTGGCGAAAGCCCCCAAGCACTCAAAAGGCCCCGACTCAATCCGAGCCGAGGCCTTTTATTTTGGTTTTGATTTTTTCAAACAGGCCCTGAACGCCGGCATTCTTCTGCTTGAGCAGGATGTACCTGACGGAGAAGGCCGTGGGAAAACGGTTCCAGTCGTCGGAGTGAAATTCGACGGTTGGCTTGAAATCGAGCGAGAGGACGACGCGCGCAAACGGAATCTTGTATTCGGCCCCCACGATGCCGTCAAAGCCCCAAAAGTTGCCGTCGTCTTTGTGGGTGCCGAAGTGCCCGCCCGCGCCGAAGTAATAATTTAGGCTGGGCCCGAGGATGCCGAAGTGACGTTCGCCCAACAGCGTCACGCTGCGCTCCCGGGGAGAAAGCATGCCAAGCCCCTCCAACGTGGTTTTGGGCAGCACCAGCTGCTGCACGGTGAGGCCGTAGGTGCCGCCGCCGCCGCGCACCCCAGCG
>DASVTG010000486.1:0-4975 GCA_036387695.1 Hymenobacter sp.
GCTGGGCGTTGTTTTGCACCAACGCTATGGTCTTGATATCCATGCCCTTCGCATCCAGCCGCAGGGAGTCGGTGGGGTAGCCGCGGGGCTTCAGCGTCACCCATTCTTTGCCGTAGAGGTAACGCTTGGCGTAGTCGAAGCGCACGTCGAGCTTGGTGTGCACGAGGTCGTTGGTTCTCGGGGCGCTGGCTCGGTAGATGGCGCTTGGCTGGGCGGAAGCCGTGGCGATGCCCGCTAAGCAGAGCAGGAGTAGAAGGTAATTTCGCATGCGGCAAACAAGGTAGCATCGAGGTGTGGTTGCTACTCAGATGTTGCCGCCACGTGCCGGGTTGCCTGCACCTTTGTCAAAAAACAACTCGCATGATTAAAAAGCTCGCCATTGTGGCCGCGGTGCTCGGCATCGTTTACTATTCTTTAAGCGGTTCCAAGCTGGACACCAGCGCCTACGCCGCGCAACGAAACAAGGCCCGGCGGGAGAAAAACCTTTCCTTTCGCCAGTCCGAAACCTCGCCGCTCCCGCCCGTTCAGAAAGCGCAGTTCGATAGCCTGAAGTACTATCCCACAGATGCAGCCTTTGTAATCGACGCCCGAATTATCCGCAATGAAAAACCGGATACCACGCTCATGCAAATGAGCGACAACCGGGCCGAGAAATACTTAAAGTGGGGCACAGCGCAATTTCAACTCAACAAGCAGGCCCAGCAATTGGAACTGTACCTGAAGGCCGACGGCAAAGATTCCACCCTGTTTGTCCCCTTCACCGACCTGACCAACGGCCGGGAAACCTACGGCGGCGGCCGCTACCTCGACGCGCCCCTGCCCAAGCTCAACGAGGCCGAATTAAAGCTGGATTTCAACGCCGCCTACAACCCCTACTGCGCCTACAACAACGACTACAGCTGCCCGGTCCCGCCCGCCGAAAACCGCCTGCAAGTCGCTATCCGGGCGGGCGAAAAGTCGTTTCACGACTGAGGCCGCAGCTCCTTCAGCTCCAGGCGGAAGCCGGGCAACACGGGCTCGCCACTCAACTCGTGGTCGAAGCCCTGCACGGTGTGCACCGGCTGGCCGGGCGCGTACACGTAGGCCGCTTCGGTTTCGGTGTCGATGAGAAAGCCCAGCCGGACGCCGTTGCTCAACCACTGTTCCATCTTGGCTTGCAGGGTGGGAATGCGGTCGAAAGGAGATTTCCCTTCGATGACAAAGTCGGGGCACAACGGCGGAAATTTCTGAAGCTGGGCGGCCGTCACGGTCGCCAGCCGCTCGGGGCTCACCCACGAAGCATCAGGCGACAAGACCGCGCCATCGGGCAACAAGTAGCCCACCGAGGACTCGAGCGTGCGGCCCCGGCGATGCTGGCGATGCCACAGTGCCAACTGGAAATACACTTGGCCACAGCTGTAGCTCGATTCAAATCCGGCGGGCGGCATAATGAGAATTTCGTGGTTGGCCGTGCGCTCGATGCGGGCCAGGTCGTTTTCCTGGCAAAAGCGAAAGAACTCGTCGTCGCTGAGCCCGGTCACGAACGGGCCGCGCAAGACGGTGGCTTCGTCGGGAATGCTGGGGTACATGGCAAAAGAATTGGGATGCATCAGCAAGATACATCGGAGGCCTGGTTTTGGGCCGTTGCGCCCCGCCGTACCTTTGTATCTGATTAAACACGAAGACTAGCAGTTAGCTGGCAATCTTACTCCCAATGCGCATTTCCCTAGCCTGGCTTAAAACCCTCATCCCAACCGACAAACCCGCTGCCGAAATCGGTGCTCTGCTCACCGGCTCGGGCCTGGAAGTGGAAAGCATGGAGGAGCTGGAGAGCATTCCCGGCGGCTTGCGCGGCGTGGTGCTGGGCACCGTGCTCACCTGCGAGCGTCACCCCGACGCCGACAAGCTCAGCCTGACCACCGTGGACGTGGGCGACGGCACCCCGCGCCAGATTGTGTGCGGGGCTCCCAACGTGGCCGCCGGCCAGCGCGTGGTGGTGGCCCTGGAAGGCGCCGAGCTGCACCCCGCGCAAGGCGAGCCGTTCAAAATCAAGAAAAGCAAAATCCGCGGCGCGGCCTCCGAAGGCATGATTTGCGCCGAGGACGAAATCGGCCTGGGCCAGTCGCACGCCGGCATCATGGTGCTGGAAACCGAGCTGCCCAACGGCACGCCCGCCGCCGAGTACTTCGGCATGGGCTCGGATACGGTGTATGAAATTGGCCTCACGCCCAACCGGGCCGATGCCGCTTCGCACTACGGCGTGGCCCGCGAGCTGCGCGCCCTGCTGCGCCAGCCCTGCCACCTGCCCGACACCAGCGGCTTCCAAGCGCCCGCTTCGGCGGCAGTGAACATCGACGTGACCATAGAGGACGCCACCGCTTGCCCGCGCTACGCCGGCTTGCTGCTGGAAAACGTACAAGTTGGCCCGTCACCGGAGTGGTTGCAGCGGCGCCTGCGCAGCATCGGCCTGAGTCCTATTAACAACGTGGTGGACGTGACTAATTTCGTGCTACACGAGTTGGGCCAACCCCTGCATGCCTTCGACGCCGACCAAATCACGGGCGGCCAGATTCGCGTGAAGCGCGCCGAAACCGGGGAGAAATTCGTGACGCTCGATGGCACGGAGCGCAGCCTTAAGGCCGACGACTTGGTGATTGCCGACGCCAACGGCGCCCCCATGGCGCTGGCCGGCGTGTTCGGCGGCAAGACCTCGGGCGTGAGCGAAGCCACCACCCGCGTATTCCTGGAAAGCGCCTACTTCGGCCCCGCCGCCGTGCGCCGCTCCTCCCAGACGCACCAGCTAAAAACCGACGCCTCCTTCCGTTTCGAGCGCGGCACCGACCCCAACATGGTGCCCGTAGCCCTGAAGCGGGCGGCGCTGTTGTTGCAGGAAGTAGCGGGCGCCACGGTAGCCGCGCCGGTAGTGGATGAGTACCCCATACCGGTGCAGCCCGCCACCGTGCGCTTGCGCTTGCCCCGCGTGGAGCGGCTGATAGGCCAGTACATCGCACCTGAGCGCATTCGTCAGATTTTGGCGGATTTGGACATCGAAATTACGGAAAGCAACTCCGACGCCGGCGACCAGGACACTTGGCTGCTGACCGTGCCGCCGCACAAAGTAGACGTGACCCGCGAAGCCGACATCATCGAGGAAATTCTGCGCATTTACGGCTATAACAACGTGGCTCTGCGTCCCAACAATTCGGCCTCGTTCCTGGCCAAATTTCCGAATCCCGACCCGGAAGTGACGCGGGTGAAGATTGCTTCCTTGCTAAGCGGACAAGGGTTTTCGGAGATATTGACCAACTCGCTCACCAACTCGCAATACTTCGACAAGGAGGGCGAAACGGATGCCGCGCTGGTGCGCATTCTGAACTACAACAGCGTCGACCTGAACGCCATGCGGCCCACGCTGCTGCACTCGGGGTTGGAAATCATTCGGCACAACATCAACCGCCGCCAGCGCGACTTGAAGCTGTACGAATTCGGCAAAGTGTACTCGCAGAACGAAAACGGCAAGTACCAGGAAAAAAACAAGCTGGTGCTGTACCTGACCGGCAACGCCGCCAGCGAAACCTGGCAGCACAAATCGGAGAAAGCGGCCTACCACGACCTGGCCAATGCCGTGCAGCAGGTGCTGGCGGCGCTGGGCTTCGGCGGGGCAGCTTCGCAGCCGGTGCAGCACGAGTACTTAGCCGGTGGTCTCACGCTGCTGGTGCACAATCAGCCGGTGGCCCAGCTTGGCGCCGTGTCGGCCTCGGTGCTGAAGCGCCTCGACGTGACGCAGCCGGTGTGGTACGCCGAGCTGGACTGGGACGCGCTGAGCAAGAAATACAAGCCCACGCTGGTGGCTCGTGAGCTGCCCAAGTTCCCGGAAGTGCGCCGCGACTTGAGCCTGGTGGTGGACAGCAGCGTGACCTTCGACCAGTTGCGCCAGATTGCGCAGCGCACCGAAAAGAAGCTGCTGCAAAGCATTAACGTGTTCGACGTGTACGCTGGCGAAAACCTCGGCGCGGGCAAAAAATCCTACTCGGTGAGTTTCACCCTGCAGGATTTCAGCCAAACGCTCAGCGAACAGGCCATCGACCAGGTGATGCAGAAGCTGATTCAGCAGTTCGAGAAACAGGCCGGCGCGCTGATTCGGAAGTAAATAGCCGCTACTAATTTATGACGAAGGAGGCGCAGGCGCCGCGGAACATTCTGCGGCGCCTGCGCCTCCTTTTTTGCGTCTTCGGCAGGCCAAAGTTGTAATGCAATCAGTGCCCACCCGATAAACCCGAAGGCTGGGTGTATTTGCCTTCCCTGCCGTAAGTTGCAGCTTGATTTACTGTCTCATTTCTTCATCTTTTTCTCCAAAAATGAACCTCCGATTTTTATCTACCCTGGGCCTAGCCTTGGTCACCTCTGTCAGCTTTGCGCAGCAGAAACCGGCGGCCAAGGCCACAGCCGCCAAAACCACGGCCACGGCCGGCGGGACGAAGCTAGTGGAAAAGGTAACCAAGCAGCCCGGCCAGCTCGTCATTCCCTACGAGAAGTACGTGCTGCCCAACGGACTGACGCTCATCGTAACCGAGGACCACTCCGACCCGCTGGTGCACGTGGACGTGACCTACCACGTGGGTTCGGCCCGCGAGCAGATTGGCAAGTCCGGCTTTGCTCACTTCTTCGAGCACATGATGTTCCAAGGTTCCGACCACGTTGGTGACGAGCAGCACTTCAAGCTGGTATCCTCGGCGGGCGGCACGCTCAACGGCTCCACTAACCGCGACCGGACCAACTACTACGAAACCATTCCCAACAACCAGGTCGAAACGGCGCTGTGGCTGGAAGCCGACCGCATGGGCTTTTTGCTGGACGCCGTAACGCAGCAAAAGTTTGAAGTGCAGCGCTCTACCGTGAAAAACGAGCGGGGGCAGAACTACGACAACCGCCCGTACGGACTGGCTGGCGAGAACATTGCCAAAACGCTCTATCCGTACGGCCACCCCTATAGCTG
>DASVTG010000487.1:0-5351 GCA_036387695.1 Hymenobacter sp.
CCACCACCGTAGCTGGCCCGGCCATTACAACGGCCGGTGCCCCCGTGACCTACACGGTGGTAACCAGCAACGCGGGTCTTTCCACGGTAGCCGGCGTGACGCAGACGGTGACTTTGCCAGCCGGCGTCACCACGTACTCCATCAACGGGGGTGCGCAGGTGACCACGACTGCCGGGGCCACCATCCTCCTCACGGTGCCCGCTATGCTCTACCCTGGTACTTCCAGCTCGGTATCGAACACCATCACCTTCAATGCGCCCACAAGCGCCTTCGTAGTGAATGCTACCGCCTCTGCTACGGGTGATGCTACGGCCACGGGCAACAACGCTTCGGCGCAGGCCACGGCCATCATCAACAAGGCACCGGTGGCGGCCAATATCGTGAACAGCCTGCAAGCGCCGGAAAGCAACTCGGCCGGCCAGCTCTTCATCTCGTCCCTGAGCGCCACCGACCCCGAAGGCAATGCCATCACCTACACGATTACTAAAGCCCCCGACGTGGCCCAGGGCCGCCTCTACTACAACAACGGCGGCACTTATACGCTGGTGGCTGATAACCTGAGTGGACTGACTGCCACGCAGGCCGCGACGCTCAAGTTTGACCCCGCCGCCGGGTTCGTGGGCAATGCCTTCTTCACCTACACGGCCACCGACGGCGCTGCTGCTCCGAACCCAGGCACTTCAAATGTTGCCACGTACCTGATACCAGTAGGGGCCGATAATGCGGCGGTGTACACATCTACGCCCACGAAAGGCGGCAACGCGAACCAATACCAGAACGGGGATGTGTTGGCCTACGGCATCGACCCCAACGGGGCGGCTTACAACACGGCCGGCCTCATCTACAATCTCGACGGCAGCACGGCCACGGGCACGGTGAACAAGGGCATCCGCATGGGTAAGATTAGCCTGGCTGACTCCACCCTGCTGGCCAGCAGAGGCATCCGCTACACGTTCAGCACCGGCTTGTTCACGGTCGTGGACCGCACCTTGCTGCCCCGCACCGGCCAGACCATTCCGGTGAGCGTGACCACGGTTGACCTGTTCGGCGGCATCACCACCCAGACGGTGAGCCTGGTGCTCGGCCAGAACCCGCTGCCGGTGGAGCTGACGGCCTTCGTGGCCACGGCCAAAAACCTGGACGCGCTGCTGAGCTGGAGCACGGCCTCGGAGAAGAGCAACGACCACTTCGACATAGAGCGCAGCCTGAACGGCACCGACTTCGTGAAGATTGCCGAAGAGAAGGGCCAGGGCACGAGGACCAGCGCCACCAACTACGCCCGTACCGATGCCGGTATTGGAGCTAAAGTCAACGGCCTTGTATACTACCGCCTGAAACAGGTCGACACCGACGGCACCAGCAGTTACTCGCCCGTGCGCACCGTGCGGTTCAGCAAAGTAGTGCCCGCCATCGCGCTGTTTCCGAACCCGGCCACTACCGCCACCAACCTCGACCTGACGGCTTTGCCCGTCGGTTCGTACCAGGTGAGCGTGCTCGATGCCGCGGGCCGCGTAGTGCTGAACACGACGCTCGACTCGGGCCTAACTCATGTGTTGCAATTGAACACCATTGGCAGTGGTACCTATGTGGTGCTAGTGCGTGGGGCAAGCAAGGGCCAAGCCATTAACTTGACGAAGCGCCTCGTCAAAGAATAGGACTGATTGCAATTCGCCGGTTTAAGCAAGACCGGAAG
This sequence comes from Hymenobacter sp., assembly GCA_036387695.1. Taxonomy (GTDB): domain Bacteria; phylum Bacteroidota; class Bacteroidia; order Cytophagales; family Hymenobacteraceae; genus Hymenobacter. The sequence goes on from DASVTG010000487.1 coordinate 1,694, forward strand.
AACAAAAAAGTACCCGGTTGTTTCGTTAGAAACAGCCGGGTACTTTGTTTTCGGGGCATCCTCAGAAACAGAAAGGCACTTCAATCTAACGTAACTTGTGAGCGTTTGAATCGCCGTTGCACACCAGCTTAGTTCAGCTCACGCTGCCCGTGGCCACAAGCCCACGACGGAGAATTCGTACTCGGCCGCGGTAAGCGGCCCAAGCGGAGCGCGTCCTTGAGGGCGTCGTCGAAGAAGTCAAGCTCCCCGTGCCGGTTGGATGTGCTGCCAGCTCACGGGCGAGCTAGCCGCAATGGCGTCGGCTACCGGCTGGCGTTCGGCCACCGTGGCCTGAAATAAGTATGGATTGAAGTAGATACAGCTCCAGCACACAATCACATTCTTCACCAGCTGTTTGCAGGCATCGGCCAATTGCTGCTCTTCCTTGTCGGCGTAGGAAATCTGCCCGTTTTGGCCATAGAACACGGTCCGGGCGAAATTATGGGTGCTTTCGAGCTTGTCCAGTTGCTCGTCGATGCGCTTGCGCAGGCTCTGGTCGTCCGTGCAGCGGAGCAGAAACTGGGTGCGCCCCACCCGACCCAGCTCACGCAAGGCCAGGTAAACGGGATGCTGCTGAGAATAGGAAGTGAGCCTGCGCAGCAACGTGGAAGCTGTCACGTGCTTCTGCCTGAGGTATGCCTGCACCGCGTCAACGCGCCGTTGCGCCGGTGCCTGCAGCGTTGCAGCTGACTCCGTTGTTTCCCTCAGTGGAGCCCGAATAGAAGCTATTCCCAATTGAGTGGCGCGCCTCAACTTCCGGCGCGTACCGTTTAATTAACCTCCAAACAGTGTTCGTGCTGTCGCTTCCCTTTAGGCGCCTTTGCGCCAGCCCCCTTGCCTGCCTCTTACGTTTTATGCCTGTACAGTGCCCGGAGCATGCAGGCTGCCTAAAAGGTCATGCAAGCGGGGCCCAGTTGGGTGAGGAATTGGGGCAGGGGAATAGGTCACTGGCCGGGCTTGGCCCTGGCGCCACACCATTAGTCGGTCGAAACGCTTAAAACGTGGTTTGCAAGCATCGAGAGGCAGGGAATGGTACCGTGCCAAGCCAGCGACTAAGCAGCTGCTCAGGCAAAGGATTCGGAGGCGGCCATTTACCTGCTTGCGAAGCCCGCAGGGAAAGGTGCGGAGAACCGCTACGTATTTCCAGGGTGGTGAAATCAGGGTTTTTCAAGGGTAAATAAGTATAAACATCTACTCTAAACCCCGTAAAAACAAACCGTTAAGCCTAGTCTGCGCTGGTTCAGGTTGCGTTTTGCTATTGTCAAAAGCTACCTCTCGCCCAAGCGCTTGCAAGGCTCCTCCACTAACCCACCCCAAATGGAACAGACGGCAACGGTATTCGATACCTGGTACAACGCGACCACCAAGCTGGTGAACGACTGGCGCGAAATGACGGAAAAAATCACCTCCGAGCAAAAGAACAGCTGGGAAGACGTCGGCAAAATGCAGCAGAGCTGGATGCACTCCTTCCAGTCGATGATGCAGAACATGCAGGCGCCGTTCATGCCGGGCGGCGGTGCGGGCAACCTGTTTGCTCACAGCGGTATGCGGGACGCCTTCACCAACATGCTCAAGAGCTCGGACGTCTACACGCGGCTGATGCAGCTGTGGCAGCCGGTGCTGAGCGCCATGCAAAACAACAGCTTCCAGCCCCAGGAATTCTGGAAGCACATTGACCAGCAAGGCTTCAAAACGTTCGTCGACAAGTTGTTTGGGTTCGATGCCGTTTCGCCGGCCCGGAACTTCATGGAGCAGAGCCTGAAAGGCATGAGAATGTGGGGCGAAACCTTCGCCGAGGCCAGTAAAAGCTTCGGGCCCATGATGGGCAACGGCCTGCCGTTTTTCAACGCCATGAGCCAGATGAACCCGCAAAGCCTGACGGCATGGTATGGGGAAATGATGAAAACGGCGCAGCGCAGCTTCGCGCCGTTCGTGGGCTCGACCAGCACGGGCACCATGCCTTCGCCGCAATCGGTGATGGAATTGATGCAGCAGTGGGGCAACTACATGGAGAAGCAGAACCAGCTGCAGGGGCTGGTGTACCAGCGCAGCGTGTCGGCTTGGGAAAAAGTGATGCAGGCCATGACCGAGCGCAGCCAGGCCGGCACCCCGCCGACGGATTTCAACCAGTTCTACAACGAGTGGTCGGCCATCAACGAGCAGGAATTCACGGCCTTGTTCAACACGGAGGAGTACGCGGCGCTGCAGGGCGAGCTCATCAAGCTGAACTCGGAGCTAAACAAGGCCTACGAGCGGCAAATGGAGGTATTGCTCCAGCCTTACCCCGTGGTGCTGCGCTCACAGCTGGATGAAGTCTACAAAGTGAACCACGAGCTGCGCAGCCGCCTCAACGACCTGGAGCGACTGGTGAACGAGCTGCAGAACGCCCGCTCGGAGAGCAACGGCCAGGCGGCTGCCCAAGCCCCCGCTGCTCCTGCTTCCGACGCCAGCCAGGGTGGCCAACCCAACCAAAGCAACGACCCCGGAAAAGCCGTTAGAAAGGACAAGTCGTGAATTGGCTGTCCCCGAAAAGCGTACTAGACGAGCTGGCGGCGACCACCGCTAAACTGGCCCAAGGCTACGAAGCCCTCAAGCAGATTGACGAGCTGGAAGTGGGCGCTTCGCCCAAAGAGCTGGTCTGGAAAAAGGACAAAATAGCGCTGTACCGCTACGTGCGCGACACGCCCGCCACCATCCGGACGCCGGTGCTGCTGGTGTATGCCCAGGTGAACCGGCACGCCATGATGGACCTGCAGGAGGACCGCAGCTTCATCCGCAACCTGCAGGCGGCGGGGCTGGATTTGTACCTCATCGACTGGGGCTACCCGGCCGCCGAGGACAAGTACTTCACCATGCACGAGTACATCAACGGCTACCTGCACGATGCCGTGGGCGTGATTGAGCGCGAAACCGGCCGCTGCGGCCTCACGCTGATGGGCATTTGCCAGGGCGGCACCTTCAGCGTCATCTACGCGGCGCTGCACCCGGAGCGGGTGAAAAACCTGGTGACGCTGGTGACGCCCATCGACTTTGCCACGCCCCGTGACCTGCTGGCCACCTGGGCCCGGCACCTCGACGTGGACGCGCTGGTGGACAACGGCGGCAACGTGCCCGGCGAACTGCTCAACGCGGGGTTTGCCCAGCTCAAGCCCATGCTCAAAACCAACAAGTACGTCAACATTTTGAACGCCGTCGACAAGCCGGCCCAGCTGCTCAACTTCCTGCGCATGGAGCACTGGATTGCCGACAGCCCCAGCCAGGCCGGCGAGTGCTTCCGGCAGTTTATCAAAGACTTGTACCAAGCCAATAAGCTGGTGAAAGGCGAGTTCCAGCTCGGCGGGCAGCCCGTCGATTTGCGGCGCATCACCATGCCGCTGCTCAACATTTACGCGGCCGAGGACCACCTGGTCCCGCCCGAAGCTTCCATTCCCCTCAACGACCTGGTGGGCAGCCCCGACAAGTGCCTCACCAAGTTTGCCGGGGGCCACATCGGCGTGTTTGTGGGCTCCCGGTCGCAGACCGAGCTGGCCCCCGGCATTGCCCATTGGTTAAAAGAAAGAGACAACTGATGTTTAATCTCGTCAACGCCTGGACAACCCTCTGGCACCCCAGCCAATGG
>DASVTG010000488.1:0-14539 GCA_036387695.1 Hymenobacter sp.
GCCTCCGCCAATTCGCCCTTGCAGGTCGTCGCCGAGTTCACCGACCCCCAGATGGTGGGGGTGGCCGTGGCGCCGGGCGGGAAGATGTTCGCCTGCTTTCCCCGCTGGGACTACAACCCCGTGTACCCCATTGCCGAAGTGGGCCCCAACAACACGCTCAAACCCTACCCCAACGCCAGCTGGTGCATGTGGAACGACTCCGTAAAATCAGAGCCGCTCAAGCACTGGATTTGCCCCCAAACGGTATTCGCCGACAAATCGGGCATGGTTTGGATACTGGACCCCGCTTCTCCGGGCCTGAAGTTTACCGTGGCCGGCGGCCCTAAGCTGGTAAAAACCGACCCCAAAACCAACCAGGTGCTGCTCACCATTCCGTTCCCGGAGAGCGTGGCGCCGCGCAAGTCCTACCTCAACGACGTGCGCATCGACTTGCAGAACAACTACGCCTACCTCACCGAGTCGGGGATGGGCGCGTTGGTCGTCGTCGACTTGAAAACCCTGAAGTCCCGTCGCCTGCTTGACAAGCACCCTTCTACCAAAGCGGTGAAAGGCTTGGTCATCAAAGCCGAAGGCCACCCCATGATTGATGTGCAAGGCAAACCCGCCCAGTTCAACGCCGACGGCATTGCCCTGAGCACCGACAATGCCTACCTCTACTACTGCCCGCTCACGGGGCACACCCTCTACCGCATCAAAACTGCCGCCCTGCGCGACGCCGCTTTGAGTTCGGAGCAACTGGCGCAGCAAGTGGAAACCGTGGGCGAAATTCCCGCCTCTGACGGCCTGGAAATCGATGCCGCCAACAACGTGTACCTGACTTCCTTCGAGCAAAGCGCCCTGCTGCGCCGCACGCCCGACGGCAAAATTGAGACCGTGGCCAAAGACGCCCGCTTGCAGTGGCCCGACACCTACAGCTTTGCCGCCGATGGCAACCTGTACGTCGCCAATTCGGCCATCCACAAAACGCCCAACTGGAACAAAGGCGTGGGCCAGCCCCGCCAGCCTTTCCGCATCTTCAAGATGGCAATGCCCAAATAAGCTTGCCCGGAAATTGCCCACCAAAAAGGCCGCGCTGTACTACAGCGCGGCCTTTTTGGTGCTAGATAGTAAACAGATAAGGGAGACGCCTACCGGTAGGCCACTTTCTGGATTTTCACGCCCTTGGTGAACACGTCGAGGTTTTCGCTCGTGTGGGCCAGGATGTCCATGCAGTGGCGGTGGCGTTTATTCATCGTGTCGTGCACCGTGTACACGCCATCGAGTTCGGGCGAAATGCCTTTCACGCGCACTTTATCGCCGTAATCAAATTGACCGCCCCATTGCTTAAGCAAGTCGCGCGACAGTGCCATCCAGCGCTTTTTGCTTCCGTAGTGCGGTTTGATTCGTGAGTTATCGGCCGTCACGAACGGCTCATCGTCGGTTTGGCCCGGTACGGCTTCGTACACGGTGGCCGTTACGGTATAGGTGAGGCTGCGCGCAGCCAGCGCTTTGGCGTTTGCCGCGTGAGGCATCGCCGTCCGCCGAGCCTTCGTCAGCGGGGCCATGTACGTCGAAAGCTTGAAGGTCTTGGCTTTCGGCGTAGAAGCAGAGTTAAAAAGCGGCGCAGTTAGCGCCGCGGCAGCGAGCAAAATGTCTAAGAATACCCTTACACTAGTCATCTATGATTGATTGATTCGCCCGTCGTTTCGGCCCGACGGAATCGGCACAACCCGGCTTTTTGGGCCGGGGGAAAAAGTTTAACGGTTTGAATGACAGATAAGTTTTCCAAAAGAAAATTGTGCAATGCAGAATTGCCTAGCTGGTTGCGACGGGACCACACATAGGAAAAAGTTTATACTATCAAGCCCTTGGCAAACCCACCCGGGAAGTTGACGGGGAGGCGCTTTCTGCCACAGCAATCGATTCAACTTTATCATGACTGCGTAAGCCTACAGCCGTTCATCCTCCCGAAAAAGCATAAATTGTCCAGCAAAGGATTCAACTGCATAGTTTGTAATCAATGTAACTTACTGATTATCAAGTAAATTTGTTTAACCGCATAAAGGTTTTTGCTTGATTAATAAGGGCCTTACTTTTGCGTAGCCTCATATAAGAAGTTTTCCCATGGACGCATACTCGTATATCGCCAACGCCGACGCGGCGGCCATTGAAACCCTGTACCAAGCCTACCAGCAGAACCCCGAGTCGGTGGACTACGGTTGGCGCAAGTTTTTCGAAGGCTTCGACTTCTCGCAGCAATTCCCGGAAGGCGCGCCCGTGGTGCCGGGCAATGGCAGCGCCACCAACGGCTCGGCCCCGGCTGCCGCGCCCAAGGCAGCTGCCGCCAACGGCGAGCAGGTAGACGGTTTTGGCGTGCTGCAAACGGCTGCTTCCACCAACAACGCGCCCAGCGTGAGCAGCGGCGAGTCCGTGGCCAGCGACAAGGAAACGGCCGTGCGCAACCTCATCCACGCCTACCGCAGCCGAGGCCACCTGCGCGCCAAAACCAACCCCGTGCGCGAGCGCAAGGACCGCAAGCCCCGCCTCGACCTGGGCGATTTCGGCCTGAGCGAAGCCGACATGGACACGGTGTTCAAGAACGGCGAAGGGCTGGGCCTGGGCGCGCAAGCCACGCTGCGCGACATTGTGGCGGCGCTGGAGAAAATCTACACCGGCCCGATTGGCTTCGAGTACATGTACATCCGCGACCCGCAGGTGCTGGACTGGTTCCGCGAGAAGGTGGAGCACGATTCGCTGGCGTTCAACCCCGGCGTGGAGTACAAGAAGCGCATTCTCAAGAAGCTGAACGAGGCCGTCGTTTTTGAGAACTTCCTGCACACCAAATTTCTGGGGCAGAAGCGCTTTTCGCTCGAAGGCGGCGAAACGACCATTCCCGCGCTCGACGCCATCATTGGCAAAGCGGCCGAGCTGGGCGTGAAGGAAGTGATGATAGGCATGGCCCACCGCGGCCGTCTGAACGTGCTGGCCAACATCATGGGCAAGACCTACGAGCAGATTTTCTCGGAGTTTGAAGGCACCGCCGTGCCCGACCTGACCATGGGCGACGGCGACGTGAAGTACCACATGGGCTACTCGTCGGAAGTAGAAGCCAGCGGCGGCCAGAAAGTCAACCTGAAGCTGGCCCCCAACCCCTCGCACCTGGAAGCGGTGAACCCGGTGGTGGAAGGCTTCGTGCGCGCCAAAATCGAGCACCAGTACGCCAACGACTACCACCAGATTCTGCCCATCCTCATTCACGGCGACGCGGCGTTGGCCGGCCAGGGCATCGGGTACGAGCTGACCCAGATGTCGTTGCTGGAAGGCTACAAGACCGGCGGCACCATTCACTTTGTGATTAACAACCAGGTTGGGTTCACCACCGACTTTGAGGACGCCCGCTCGTCGATTTACTCCACGGACCTGGCCAAAATCATTGATGCGCCGGTGGTGCACGTGAACGGCGACGACCCCGAAGCCGTGGTGTTTGCCGTGCAGCTGGCCACCGAATACCGCCAGCAGTTCCACGCCGACATCTTCATCGACATGGTGTGCTACCGCCGCCACGGCCACAACGAGTCGGACGAGCCCAAGTTCACGCAGCCCACGCTCTACAACATCATCTCGAAGCACCAGAACCCGCGCGAGGTGTACAACGCCACGCTGGTGCAGCGCGGCGACGTGGACGCCGAGCTGGCCAGCCAAATGGACAAGGAATTCCGCGACACGCTGCAGGCCCGCCTGGACATGGTGAAGCAGAAACCCCTTCCGTATAAGTACCAGGCGCTGGAAAACGAATGGCGCAGCCTGCGCCGCTCCAAGCCCGAGGACTTCGACCAGTCGCCCGAAACCGGCATCAGCGAAGACACGGTGCAGCAAGTGGCGAAAGCCCTGACCACCATTCCGGAGGGTTTCAAGCCGATTAAGCAGATTGACAACCTGCTGAAAGAGCGCAAGAAAATGTTCTACGAAACCCGCGTGCTCAACTGGGCCGCCGGCGAACTGCTGGCCTACGGTTCGCTGCTGGCCGAAAAGCACATCGTGCGCGTGAGCGGCCAGGACGTGCAGCGCGGCACGTTCTCGCACCGCCACGCGGTGCTGCACGACGCCGAAACCTCGGCGCCCTACAACTCGCTCAACAACATCGGCGAGGGGCAGGAGAAGCTGAGCATCTTCAATTCCCTGCTGAGCGAGTACGCCGTGCTGGGCTTTGAATTCGGCTACGCCATGGCCAACCCCACGGCCCTGGTGGTGTGGGAAGCCCAGTTCGGCGACTTCGCCAACGGCGCCCAAACCATGATTGACCAGTTTGTGGTGAGCTCCGAAAGCAAGTGGCAGCGCATGAACGGCGTGGTGATGCTGCTGCCCCACGGCTACGAAGGCCAGGGCCCGGAGCACTCCAACGCCCGCCCCGAGCGGTTCCTGCAGCTGGCGGCCGAGCACAACATCGTGGTGGCCAACATGACCACGCCGGCCAACTTCTTCCACGCGCTGCGCCGGCAGCTCACCTGGAGCTTCCGCAAGCCGCTCATCGTGATGTCGCCCAAGTCCATGCTGCGTCACCCGCTGTGCGTGTCGCCGGTGGAGGAGTTCACCGGCGGCACCTTCCGCGAGGTGCTGGGCGACACGTTTGCCGAAGCCAAGAAAGTAAAGCGCGTGCTGCTGTGCTCGGGCAAAGTCTACTTCGACTTGCTGGAAGAGCAGCGCACCTCCGGCCGCACCGACGTGGCCCTTGTGCGCCTCGAACAATTGCATCCCTTCCCCAAAAAGCAGCTGGATGCCGAGCTGGCCAAGTACGGCAAGGCCAAGCTCTACTGGGTGCAGGAAGAGCCCGAGAACATGGGCTACTGGAACTACATGCTCCGCTTCATGCGCCGCGAGTTGGAAGACGTTATTGCCCGCAAACCGTCGGCTTCGCCCGCCACGGGCTACAACAAAATCCACATCAAGGAGCAGAAGGAGCTGGTGGGCCGGGCCTTTGACAAGCCCAAAGAAGCCGTGGCCGACGGCAACATCAAGGAAACCGTGGCCAGCGCCAAAGCCACCGACTAGGAGCACAGCCGTTAGTGGCTTCGTTTGCGAACAGTTGCCAACAGCCATCAGCTACTAGCTTGAACCCATGATAACCGAAGAGCAAATCCAAGCCGTTGTGCGCCGCATTGTGGAAGGCTACCAGCCAGACAGGATAATCCTGTTTGGCTCATACGCCTACGGCACGCCCACGGAGCACTCGGATTTGGATTTGCTCATCATCAAAGAAAAGGCGGAGGCGAAGCGGGCGGAGCGTTCCATTGCGGTGCGCCAGCTGCTGTGGGGCACCGACGCCCCGGCCATGGACATTCTGATTCGAACCCCGGAGGAAATGGCGGCCCGCACGGCCCTGTATTACACCGTCGAAGCCCAAGCCGTAGAAAAAGGGCGGACTCTTTATGCAAGCGCACACGCCTGACCAAATTCGCGTTGATACGTTCGTCAGAACGGCCGACCGCGACCTGGACGTGGCCCGGTTGATTTTGCAGGGTTCGCCGCATTTTTATGAAAGCATCGGCTTTCACTGCCAGCAAGCTGCCGAAAAATACCTAAAAGCAGGCCTGGTGATGCACGGCTTGCCCGTACCCTACACCCACGATTTGGCGCGCTTGGTGAATGAGCAAGCGGCTTTCCTGCCTTTTACGCCGGCAGAACAAGCCGCAGCGGCGGCTTTGCTGGAATTTGCGGTGGACTTGCGCTACGAGTTCGACGATGCGCCCAGCTTTGCGTCCGCCGATTTGGTTGCCATGGCCGACCTATTTCGGACGAAATTGCGCCCGCTGGCGCTGGCCTTTCTAATTTGAACACTTGAAATTTTCTGTTTCCTCCCTTATGGCCCTCGAAATCAAAATTCCCGCCGTTGGCGAATCCATCACTGAAGTCACCATTGCCAAGTGGCTCAAACAGGACGGCGAGGCCGTGAAGCGCGACGAAGTAATCGCCGAGCTGGAGTCCGACAAGGCCACGTTTGAGCTGCCCGCTGAAGCCGACGGCATTCTGAAAATTCGGGTGGCCGAAGGCGAGACCATTGGCATCGGCACCGTCATCGCCGATTTGGATGGCGCGGCCGACGGCGGCGCGGCGCCTGCTCCGGCAGCGGCGGCTCCGGCCCCCGCCGCTGCTCCTGCACCTGCTGCCTCGGCAGACCCCGTTAGCCAAGGCGAGCAAAACCCGCAGGCCAGCGACCAGTCTGGCTACGGCGGTGCCCCCGAAGGCAAAGCCAGTACCGACCCTTCCACGCCCGGTGCCCCGGCTACTCCCGGCGCTCCGGCAGCCGAGAGCACAGCCCCCGCTGGCGGCGGTTCTATTGAGATGAAAATTCCCACCGTGGGGGAGTCCATCACGGAAGTGACGGTGGCCAAGTGGCTCAAAGAAGACGGCGCCCAGGTGAGCCGCGACGAGGTGATTGCCGAACTGGAATCGGACAAGGCCACGTTTGAGCTGCCCGCCGAGGGCAGCGGCACGCTGCGCCACGCCGTGAAAGAAGGCGAAACCATTGCCATTGGCACCGTGATTGCGCGCATTGAAGGCGGCGGTGGGGCAACCTCGGCCCCGGCTCCGGCCGCAGCCGCCCCCGCGCAAGCCGCTCCGGTGGCCGCGTTGGCTTCGCCGCCCGCTGCGAGCGGGGCCGCTACCTACGCCACGGGCGTGCCCTCGCCGGCCGCCGGCAAGATTCTGGATGAAAAAGGCATTGCCAGTGCCGACGTCGCCGGTACCGGTCGCGACGGCCGCATCACCAAAGAGGACGCGCAAAATGCCCAGGCCCGCCCGGCCGCTCCGGCCCCGCAGGCTGCGCCCGCCGCGGCGGGCGCGCCGCCCGCAACCCAGGCGCCAAGCACCAACAACCAAGCACCAAGCGGCGCCCGCAACCAGCGCCGCGAGCGCATGAGCAACCTGCGCAAGACGGTGGCCCGCCGCCTGGTGTCGGTGAAAAACGAGACGGCCATGCTCACCACCTTCAACGAGGTGAACATGCAGCCCATCATGGACCTGCGCACCAAGTTCAAAGACAAGTTCAAAGAAAAAAACGGCGTGGGCCTCGGCTTCATGTCCTTCTTCACCAAGGCCGTGTGCGTGGCCCTGAAAGAATGGCCCTCGGTGAATGCGCAGATTGATGGCACCGACATCGTGTTCAACGATTTCTGCGACATCAGCATTGCCGTTTCGGCTCCCAAAGGCCTAGTGGTGCCCGTGATTCGCAACGCCGAGCAGCTTTCGTTCGACGGCATTGAGAAAGAAGTGGTGCGCCTGGCCGTGCTGGCCCGCGACAACAAGCTCACCATTGAGCAGATGACCGGCGGCACATTCACCATCACCAACGGCGGCGTGTTCGGCTCCATGATGAGCACCCCGATTATCAACGCGCCGCAGTCGGCCATTCTGGGCATGCACAACATCGTGCAGCGGCCCATTGCCGAGAACGGCCAAGTCGTGATTCGGCCCATGATGTACCTGGCGCTGAGCTATGACCACCGCATCATCGACGGCCGCGAGTCGGTGAGTTTCCTGGTGCGCGTGAAAGAATTGCTTGAGGACCCGACCCGTTTGCTGTTGGGCGTGTAGGCGTGCAGTTCGCGCGGTTGCTCACTGACCCCGAAACCGCGCTAGAGTCATCAAAAAAGCCAGCTCCGCATCCGGAGCTGGCTTTTTTTATTACGCGAAAACGCGCGTGAAGCGGTTTTACTCCGGCGCCACTTGCGGTTCTTCGTCGGGGGCAAAGTCGTCGAACAACGATTCATCCGGGTCTGGCTCGTTGGGCGCGAAACGGGCCTTGAAGCGGGCGTAGAGCGCGTTCATGCCGAGGAGCAGCAGGCCCATCAGGATGAAGACCACGGCCCGCGTGATGGTGCCGCTCCGGCTGAGGTCGAAGAACACGAGCCGCACCAGGCAGGCCAGCATGCCCGCCAGCGAGAGGTAGCGCAGGTCCTGGCGCCGCAGCAGCAGGCTGGTGCCGAACACGGCCACCACTTCCAGCATCAGCAGCACGGTGAGCACCGAGCGGTCGAAGGACTGAATGAGCAGCAGCGAGAGCGCCAGGAAAGCCGGGTAGAGCAGCCACGATTCGAGCACGCGGCGCGGGGGGCGGGCCAGGCCGTCCCAGGCCGGCGAGAGGCCCGCAAAGGGCCCTTCGCCCTGGGCCAGCGCCAGCCACACGTAGCCAAACAGCCCAACCACGGCGGCGGTGACTTCTCCCCACGCGGCGCTGAGCAGTTGGCTGGGGTCGATGTAAAGCAGGCACACCACGCTGGCCGTGCCCGCCGCCAGCCAGTAGTACAGCCGGCTGTAGGCGCCCAGCCGCCGGAACCGCAGCGGCAGGTAAGCCGCCAGGTACCCCAGCCCCAGTGCCGCCGCGGCCCACAGCAGCGGCAGCCACGAGGTGCGCACGTTGTGCCCCAGCGTGGCCGTGCCGAAAAGCAAGGCCGATTCGGGCAGCCACGGGTGCAGCCGCTGCCAGGAGCGGTACACCGGCGCCGTGGCCGGAGGGCGCACGCTGGCCCATGCGGCCAGCACGGCGAACACCAACGCGGCGGTGAAATATTCGGCCGGCTGGCCCCAGAATCGTTCGTCGCGCGTGAGCAGCCACAGGTGCGTCAGCACGCCGCCGCTGAGCAGCCAGTAGCCCAGGTGCAGGAAGTAGCGGTCGGGCTGGCCGGCTCGTTGGACCGCCGTGGCGTCGGGCAAGGTGCTTCGCCACGCCTGCGCTGCCACAAAGGCCGCCACTGCCAGGCCCAGCAAGCCCAGCGAGAAATACGCCACGTGCCCGGCCGGCACCGCGGCCACCAGCGCCACCGCTGCGTGCAGCCCCAGCAGGTACACCCACGGCCCGCGCACAAACCGCTCGCCCGCGGCCCACCAGGAGGCGCGCAAGCCCGCCGCGGGCACGGCCAGGGTGGGCAGCAGGTACAGCCATACATAGCCGGGGCTGTAGACCTGGCCGCCCGAAGGCAACAGCACGTGGCTCCACTGCAGCGCGAGGTAGCCGACGCCGGCCAGCACCAGCCCGGCCCACACGCCCGGCAGCGCCACCCGCGCCCGCAGCCACAGCAGGCCGCCCAGCAGCCCCATCATGGCCCAGGCAGTCCACGGCAGCTCATATACCAGCGTGCCCGCGCCCAGCAGCAGCCAGCCCACGGCCACGCCCAACGCCGACAGCTGCCATGCCCCGCCCAGGCGCAGCACGCCGTACTCGTCCTCCGTGGCACGCGGCCAAAACAGCCGCCGCCCCTGGTAGGCCACCGTGAGCAGGCCGGCGCCCGCCAGCAAACCGGCGCGGCTCAAGTCGCCCACCGTACCGGGCCAGAGGCTGCGCACCAGCAGCGGCAACAGCAGCGCTTGCAGCACCAGCAGGTAGGTTTGGCCGTGAAGCAGGCCGTCTTCGTCGCGCCCCGTCAGGAGCAGGGCCACCAGCAGGCTTTCGGCGTAGAGCACGGTGAATACCGCCGGCCAGCCCAGGCCGATTTCGTGCAGCCCAAACACCGCCAACACCGCAAAGTATTGGCCCAGCACCAATTGCTGGCGCCGTACCCAGGCGGGCAGCACGCTTTTGGTGCGCACCCAAGCCGCCAGGGCCACCGAAGCGCCGGCCAGGGCCAGCAGCGCCCCCAGCAGCAGCGGCGTCGGCGCGTTATGCCAGGCAAACAGGGCCCGCCCCAGCAGCAGGCCGGTGCCCGCTTGCAGCAGGCCAGCCAGGCCGGCGAAGCCACCCAGCAAGTCGTAGGCAATTTTGGTGGTTTCCGGCTGATTGGGCTGGTCCGCCGAGTTGCTGCGGGCCAGCTGTTGGTAGGTTAGCTGGGCGAAGATGATTCCGGCCCAGCCTGCCAGGGCCAGCAGCACTACGTCGCGCCAAAGCACCGCCGATGTTGGAAGTGCTTGCTGGCTGCCCGTTGCCAGCAGCAGACCGGTGCCCGTGAGGAAGGCGCCCGCCAGGGTGAAATGATACATCAGCACTTCGCGCCGGTGGGCGGTCAGCAGCGCTATTGCCAGGTTCTCGGCGTACAGCAGCCCCAGCACCGCGGGCCAGCTCAAGCCGGTTTCGTGCAAGCCGAAGATGGCCAGCACCGCCAAGCCTTGGGCCAGAACCAGCTGCTGCTGCCGCACCCAGCCCGGCACCAGCCTCGAGGTGCGCACCCAGGTGGCCAACGCCAGCGCAACCGCGGCCAGCCCCAGCACCGCAGCAACGAGCAGCCACACCGGCGCCTGCTCCCAGCCGAAAAGCACCCGGGCCAGCAACAGCGCCGCGCCAACTTGCAACAAACCAGCCAGCCCAGCGAAGCCACTCAGCAAGTTGTGGTCGGCCTTGGTGAAGGTGGCGGTGGGTGAATGGAAGTTGGCCCATGCCGCCAACAAGCGCTGGGCAGGCTTCAGGAATGCGATGCCGGCCCAGCCGGCAAGGGCCAGCCACAGGGCATCCCGGTAAAGCACGGCTGGTAAGCCGGTGCTGACTTTGCCGCCCGCTACCAGCAGCAGGCTGACGCCTGCCAGGTAAGCCCCGGCCAAGGCAATGCGATATAGCAAGCCCTCGCGCCGCTGGGCCGTAATCAAGGCCACCAGCAGGTTTTCGGCATATAGCAGCAAGAGCACCACCGGCCAGCCAAGCCCCGTCTCGTGCAGTCCAAACACGGCCAGCACCGCGAAAAATTGACTCAACACCAATTGCTGCTGGCGTACCCAGCCGGCCATCGGCTTGGCGCTGCGCAACCAAGCTGCCAGCCCCACGGATGTGGCCGCCAGCCCCAGCAAAGCCACAAGCAGCAGGACTACCGGCACGTCCTGCCAGGCAAACAGCGCCCGCGCCAGCAACAAGCCAGCCCCGAGTTGCAGCAGCCCCGCCAAGGCCGCAAAGCCGCTGAGGTAGTCCTGCTCGGTTTTGCCGAGGGTGAATGCGCTGGCCGGGTTTTCCGGTGAAGAAGCATCCGGACGAGCCAGCCGAGCGAGTTGCTGCTGGGCCAGGTGCGTGAAAAGCAGCCCCGCCCAGCCCGCCAGGGCCAGCACCACGGCGTCGCGGTAAAGCACCGGCGGCACCCCGTTGCTGGCCTGATAGGTGGCCATGGCCAGCAGGCTGGCGCCCGTCAGGTAAGCTCCCGTGAGGGCAGCGTGATACAGCAGCTCCTCGCGCTGCCGGGCCAGCAGCAGGGCCGCCAGCAGGTTCTCGGCGTAGAGAATGCCCAGCAGCACCGGCCAATTGAGGCCGGTTTCGTGCAGGGCGAAAACGGCGAGCACCGCAAAGAGTTGGCCCAGCAGCAACTGCTGCTGCCGTACCCAGCCGGGAGCCTGTTTCGCGGTGCGAACCCAGAGAGCCAGGCCCACGGATATGGCCCCCAGTCCCAGCAAGGCCGCAATGAGCAGCGGCACCGGCTGAGCCTGCCAGCCAAACAAGGCCCGCGCCAGCAGCATCCCCGCGCCGGCTTGCAGCAGCCCGGAAATGCCGGCGTACCCGCTCAACAATTCGCGGTGAATTTTATTGGTTTCGGTGGGGCCGCCGGCCAGCAACGGTTGTCGGTAAATGAGCTGCACGAAAGCCAGCCCGGCCCAGCCCGCCAGGGCCAGCACCAGGGCGTCGCGGTAGAGGTCCGCGGGCAGGTGGTTGGCGCGGCTGGCGGCGGCCACCAGCAGGCCCACGCCGGCCAGCGAGGCCACCGTGAGGGCCACGCGGTACACCAGCACTTCGCGCTGCCGGGCCATGACTAGGGTAATGAGCAGCGCCTCCAGCAGCATGAATAGCAGGATGACCGGCGGGGAGGCGTGCCAGCCTTGCAGCGAAAACGCCGTGGCCAAGGCCAGAATCAGCGAAATGATGGTGTCGGTCTGGAACAGCCAGCCGATGCCGAGCCGCTTGGCCCGCCGCCCGGCCCAGAACGTGAGCACCGCGCCCAGCGCCAGCGGAATGGTTTTCCAGATGGAGCCCGTGCTGTGCAGGTACAAGCTGATGCCCAGCGTGGTCCAGTTGAGCAGGTGGGCCGCAAACAGCAGCGGCTCGAACTGCCGTTTGGCGTACACGCTGCGGTATTGCACCACGGCTGCGGCCGCGCCCACCAGCAGCACCAGCGCCATGGCCGTGAGGCGCAGGGTGTTGGAAGTGGCCGGCAGCTCCTGGTGCCAGTAGAGGTGAAACGCGAAGAAGCTGGCGATGCTCAGCAGCAGCTGGTATTTCCACAGCTGCCGGTAGGTAATGGCAATGCTGAAAGCCGTGACGCCCGCGGCAGCCGCCAGGGTGAGGGGCGTGGGCGGCAGCACCGCCAGCGCCACCAGGCTTAGCACGCCGTGCAGCGTGGCCACGGCCTCGCGGCTGGAACGCCAGGCCAGGAAAAGGTTGGCGCTCACGCCGGCTAGCAGCAGCAGGTAGTCGAAGGGCGGCGTGGCCCAGCGCAGGCCGGCTATGCTAACCGCGCCCACGCAGGCAAACAGAAAGATGGCCGCCGCGCTACTCAATAGCCAGGCGTTTAATTGCTGCGCAAACGCCTTGTTACGCAGCGCAAAGCGCGCCCCCAGCAAGCCCACCGCAAACGCGCAAATCAGCAGAAACCGGTAGGGCGGCGCCAGCCGCAAGGCGGCGTATATGCCCAGAAATCCCACGCCCGTGACCAGCACCACGGCACCCAGAATCCCGGTCCAGTTTTCCAGCAAAACCGTGGAAGCCTTGTCCCACCAGGTGGGGCCGGCAGGCACCAGCACCGGCTTGGGCCGGCGCGGCGGGGGAGGCGGGGGCAAGGCCACCGGCGGGCGCGGCGTCGGTGCCGGTGCAGGCTTGGCCACCGGCTGCGGCGCGGGAGCTGGGGTCGGCGCGGGAGCCGGCTGCGGCATCGGAGTCGGCGCAGAAGTTGGCCGTTCGACCACTGGCGGAGGCGTAGGAGCCGCAACGGGCCGCGCAACCGGAACCGGCGGCGCAGGGGTGGGCGGGGCAGCCACAGGAGCCGTGGCTATTACCGGCGCCGGGGGTGAAACCGGCATTGCTGCCGGCGCTGGGGGCACTGGTTTTGGCACTTCCGGCCTCGGCACAATGGCCGGTTGCACAACCACGGGCGGCTCAACTGGTGCGGGCGGTATCACTGGCACCGGCGGTGCCACTGCGGATGCCGCAACAGGAGCCGCCACGACCGGCGCAGTTGCTACCGGGGCGCTCGCTGGGGAGGCCAGTCCCGCGTCGCGCAGCACGGCGAGCTGGTCGCGCAGGCGGTGCAGCTCGGCGCGCATTTCTTCCTGCACCCGGTGGCGTCGGTCCAGTTCCGCTTGCAGGGCGGCCATCTTTTTGGGGAGGTTCCAGACCCTGGCAAACAGGACGACGGCGATAAGTAGGGCAACCACGGATGCTTCCATGCGCAAGGCGAAATGGTGGGCAGAAGGATATCGGGCTTAGCAACTGCTCCTGGCATTGGGGCCGGCGGGTGAACTCGCCAACCTCGTAATGAAGCCCGGGCTCGCCGCAGATTTTCAAGGTTTCCAGTACCCGAATTGCCGCGGCGGCCGTTAAACATCACACACCCATATTTTAGTATGAAGGCATCTAAATCCTCCGCCCGTCGCCCCGCCAAGTTCTGGCCCGTGATGGGCTTCGCCACCTTGGCCGGCATGCGCAGCATGAGCGCCCCGGCGTTTCTGAGCCACTATTTCTCGCGTCAGCCCCATGCGGGCCTGGCTGGCTCGCGGCTGCGATTCCTGCAAAAACCTTTTACCGCCGGCGTGCTGAAGCTGATGGCCGCCGGGGAAATAGTGGCCGATAAGCTGCCGAACACGCCCGACCGCATTGCCCTGCCCGTGATGACGGGCCGGCTGCTCTCGGGGGCCTTGGTGGGCGCCGCGTGGTACAAATCGCGCCACGGCAGCGCCTTGGGCGGTGGGCTGCTGGGCGCCACGGTGGCGTTTGCGGCCACCATCGTGAGCTTTGCGTTGCGCACCGGCATCAGCGAAAAATCGGGGGTGCCCGTTGCCCTGGTGGGCGTTGGCGAAGACGCGTTGGTGCTGGGCGGCGGCGCGGCCCTGATTGGCAGCCAACGCCCCGCCGCCAACGAGTGGCACCCCATGTAGCGCGAACTACAGAGTCCCTGCCGGGCACGGTCGCGCTACTGCCCACCAAGCAGCGACAACGGATTCGGCGCCATGCGGTGCTCAAACATGGCGCCGATGTTCTGCGCTTTGAGCTTGGCCTCGGCGGCTTTGGGACCGGCAAACAGCTCATTCACGCTGGCGTGGAACAAAGCCAGCCACTGCCGAAAGTGGGCCGCTTTGATGGGCAGCGGGAAGTGCTTGGCCATGGGCCGGCCCTTGTAGCGGCTGGTGCCCAGCAGCACGCTGCTCCAAAAGTCGTACATGGTGGGCAGGTGCGCGGCCCAGTCCACCTGCGCCACGTCGTTGAAAATGGGCCGTAGCAGGGCGTCCTCGTTCACGCGGGCATAGAAGGCGTCCACCAGTTTGATGATGTCCGCTTCGGTTTCAAGGTCGGGGAGGGGAGAAGGGTTCACGGATTCGGCGGCCAAAAGCGAAAGTGGAACAAGCGGGCTTCGGTTGAATCAGTTAAAAGTTAAAAGTTGAGAGTTAA
>DASVTG010000489.1:0-12489 GCA_036387695.1 Hymenobacter sp.
AGAACTCGCCCAACAGCGCGGCCGTGTGCTGCCGCTGGTCGAGGCTGTGGTAATGCAGGGCACCCTTGTCGGTTTGCATGCGCTCGCTGCGCCCGCCGGCCAGCACCAGCCCGCGCAGCACCGGCACTGCCAGGGCGTACCACTGCCGGATGAAGCCTGCAATTTTGTCAACTTCCGCTAGCCGCAGCATGGGCGGCAGCGGGGCGGTGCTCAAGTGCTCGGCCAGCACGGCGGGCAAGTCGGTTTGTCCTTCGGCCAGCAGTATTAACCGCACATCGGTGAGGCGGTCGAGCTTCTTGTCTAGCGGCTTGCGCGGGTCTACAATCACGACCTGTTGCCGGGCCCGAAAGTGGTTGCCGTTCACCAGCACCACGCTTTCGTGGGCCAGCAGCTCGGGCTGCGAGAACCGGTCGAGCGCCCGCGTGAGGTTGAGCTGGCGGTAGGTGATTTTATCAACCAGTTCTGCCGACAGGCCGTTTTCGGCCACGTAGGGCACGCCTGGCCGCGCTTGGCTTTGGGTTTCGGCGGCGTGGTCGGCATCGGCGTAGGCCACGCGCAAGGCCGGAGCCAGCAGCGGCAGCAAGCGCGCCACCAGGGCCTGAATCTCGCCGCAGGGCGCCCCTAATATGGCTAATTCGTGCCGGCCGAACTCGCCTACGTCGGGCCGGGCCAGGGCCGCGTGCTTGGTGCGTTTTACGGTTGAGCTTGTATGACTATCCATGAGGTAATTTACAAATTTTCGGGGCGATGAAAGTCGCTCTTGCCTCCGGTTTTTTCCACCAGCTGCACACTCTCGATGGTAATGTCGTGGGAGAAAGCCTTGCACATGTCGTAGATGGTGAGGGCGGCCACGGTGGCGCCGGTCAGGGCCTCCATTTCCACGCCGGTGCGGCCCGTGACCACGGCGGTGCACTCCACGCGCAAAGCAGTGAGCCCGTCGAGCTCGATGGTGACCTTGCAATCATCCAGCCCCAACGGGTGGCACAGCGGTATGAGCTCCGACGTGCGCTTGGCCCCCATGATGCCCGCCAGAATGGCCGTGTGCAGCACCGGGCCTTTGTGCGAGGGCATTTCGCCGGCTTGCACCCGGCTCAGCAGCTCCTCGCCCAGCACCACGCGGCAGCGGGCGCGGGCCACGCGGCGGGTGGGAGTTTTGGCGCCCACGTCCACCATGGTGGGCTGGTTGGCGGCGTTGACGTGGGTAAAGTTCTTGGTTTGCATAGGGCGTAAAGACGCGGGCTGGCGTGTAAGTGTTCGAAGGCGCGGTGAGAAAGCGCTTCGGCGAGATTTCTAACAGCCACTGTTGGCAGTTGATTGTTTAGATAAAACGCTGCGACTCCAGGGAGGGCCGGGCGGCCACACCACTCCCTTCAGCAGGGCGAATATCCCACTTTAATGAGCTACCCGGAAGGCATCGCCGTATAGCCACACTTCACGCAAGCTGCTTCCGCTGGCTCAAAACGGGGTTTATCTCACCCCCTACACCTTCGCATTCGGGCCCGAAAAGCCGGCAGTAGCTAGCGGCGCAGCATGCTCAATCAACCCATTACGTTATGACGAATACCGCTTTAGTCGTGGGTGCCAGCGGCATCATCGGCAGCAACCTTGCCCAGGAGCTTCTGGCCAACAACTGGACGACTTACGGCTTGGCCCGCCGGCCCGGCAACGACATTCCCGGCTTGCAGCCCGTGGCCGCCGATTTGATGGACGTGGCCAGCCTGGAAACGGCCCTGGCCGACGTGGCGCCAACCCACGTGTTCATCACCAGCTGGATGCGCAACGAGACCGAGGCCGAGAACATCCGCGTGAACAGCGCCATGGTGCGCAACCTGCTGGCCGTGCTCGGGCCGAAGCACTCGGTGCGGCACGTGGCCCTCGTGACGGGCCTGAAGCACTACCTGGGGCCCTTTGAGGCTTACGCGAGCGGGGGCGTGCCACCGCCCACGCCCCTGCGCGAGTCGCAGCCCCGCCTGCCGCTCGACAATTTTTACTACGCCCAGGAAGATGAGGTGTACGCGGCGGCCGCGCGCGACGGCTTCACCTGGAGCATCCACCGGCCGCACACCATCATTGGCAAGGCGGTGGGCAACCTCATGAACCTGGGCACGACGCTGGCCGTGTACGCGAGCATCTGCAAGGAAACGGGCCGGCCGTTCCGCTGGCCCGGCTCACAGGCGCAGTGGGAAGGCCTGTCGGACGTGACCGATGCCCGCGTCATTGCCAAGCAATTGGTGTGGGCCGCCACCACCGAAGCCGCCCGCAACGAGGCCTATAACGTGGTGAACGGCGACGTTTTCCGCTGGAGCCAGCTGTGGGGCCGCCTGGCCGAGTGGTTCGGCGTGGAGCCCGTGGGCTTCGATGGCACCGTTCACCCACTGGAAGCCGAGCTGGCGCAGGACGCTGAAATCTGGCGCGACATCGCCACCCGCCACGGCCTCACCGAGCCCGACCTCAACCGCCTAGCCTCGCCCTGGCACACCGACCTGGACCTGGGCCGCCCCATTGAAGTGATGACCGACATGGCCAACAGCCGCAAGCGGGGCTTCACCGTGTTCCAGAGCACGGAGGATTCGTTCTTCGACCTCTTCGCCAGGCTGCGCGAAGACCGGTTGATTCCGTAGAGCTTACCACAGAACGAGTGGCAAGGCACCGTCCTGCTCATCTGGCGTCCGCGCAGCCGAAGCATGACGGTCTTGTTTTGTCTTTATTTTTTTGTTGAGGTCCTGATTCCCCACGCTACGAATTCCCTCATGCTCTCCCCTGCCGAAGCCACTGCCCGCGTGCTCGCCACCGCCCGGCCGCTCGCCATCGAAACCGTGCCGCTCCCCAGCGCTGCCGGCCGCGTCCTGGCCGAACCCCTAACGGCTGACCGCGACTTTCCGCCCTTCAACCGGGTGGCTATGGACGGCATTGCGGTAGCCCACGCCGCTTGGGCCGCCGGGCAAACGGAATTCGCCATTCAGCATGCCCAATACGCAGGGGCGCCGCCCCGGCCGCTGCTCGACGCGCAGCAGGCCGTAGAGGTAATGACCGGCGCCGTGCTGCCTCCCGGAACCGACGTGGTGGTGCGTTACGAAGACATTCTGCTGGCCGATAACCGAGCCGCCATCCAAATTCCGCCTCCCGAATCACCCGGCGTCAACATCCACCGCCAAGCCGCCGACCGCCGCGCGGGCGACGCCCTGCTCCGGCCCGGCACCCGCCTGGGTCCCGCGGAGCTAGCGGTGGCCGCCACCGTCGGGGCGGCCGAAATTGCGGTGACTCGCATTCCACGCGTGGCCGTGGTGAGCACCGGCGACGAGCTGGTGGGCATCAACGAAACCCCGCTGCCGCACCAGATTCGGCGCTCCAACGCCTATGCTCTGCAGGCCTTGTTTGCCCAGGCTGGCGCCGACGTGTCGCTGTTTCACCTCACCGACGAGCTGGCGGCCTTGCGCCAAGGCCTCACCAACATTCTCGGTGCGGGTTTCGACGCGGTGGTGCTGAGCGGGGCCGTGAGCAAGGGCCGCGCCGACCACCTGCCGGGCCTGCTTCGCGAGCTGGACGTGGTGGAAATCTTCCATGAAGTAAACCAGCGTCCCGGCAAGCCCATGTGGTTTGGCGCGCGGGCTGCCGGGCCGGTGGTATTCGGCCTGCCCGGCAACCCGGTATCCACTTTCCTCACGGCCTGCCGCTACGTGCGGCCCTGGCTGCGCGCCTGCCAGCAGCCTGCCGGAGCAGCTGAAACCGCGGGGGTTTTCGAGGCTCCGGCGCCCGCCGTGCTTACCGTCGACATCAATTTTAAGCCCCAGCTGGCGCATTTCGTGCCCGTGCGGCTGACGGTGGACGCCGAGGGCCGCCGTTTGGCCACGCCGCTGCGGGTGGGTGGCTCCGGCGACCTGGCGGGCTTGGTGGGGGCTACCGCCTTTCTGGAATTGCCGCCGGAGCCGGCAGTGTTTCCAGCGGGCAGTGTGTGGCCGGCGTGGGCGCTGTGATGCCTGCGGGTTAATGGCGGAACGATGAGTTAAAGCGGCTTTATAGTTAGCGTGCAGAAACGAACCGTAGCGCGACCGTGCCTGCTTTGTTGAGGCAAATAGGACGATGATTTTTCACTCTTCATTCCTCATTCCTCATTAAGCGCAGCGTTGTATCTTTGCCATAGCTGCTATCCAGAAAGACCGAGGGACCGGGCCCGATGACGTCTTGGCAACCTACCGCGAGTAGGTGCCAACTCCCGTTTCACCACGGTTTTTGGTGAAAGAAGATGTCAGCCGGAACCGGACCTTACCGTTCGGGTTTCTTTCTGGATACGCGCTTTTTGCCGTCCGCCTTCATCCGAAAGAAATGCCCACCGCCACCCTCGCCGCTCCCTCCCCGCTTCCCGAATTGCTTCGCCAGCGCCTGCTGATTCTCGACGGCGCGATGGGCACCATGATTCAGCGCCACCCGCTGACGGAGGAGGACTTTCGCGGCGCCCGCTTTGCCGACCACGACCGGCCCCTGCGCGGCAACAACGACCTGCTGAGCCTCACGCGGCCGGACATCATCAAGGGCATCCACGCCGAGTATTTTGCCGCCGGGGCCGACATGGTGGAAACCAACACCTTCAGTGGCACCACCATTGCGCAGGCCGACTACGGCCTGGAACACGTGGTGTACGAGCTCAATTACGAGTCGGCCCGCCTGGCCAAGGAAGCGGCCGACGAGTATTCTACGCCCGACAAGCCGCGCTTTGTGGCCGGCGCCGTGGGCCCCACCAACCGCACCGCCTCCCTTTCCCCCGATGTGAACCGCCCGGGCTTCCGCGCCGTGACATTTGACGAGTTGGCCACGGCCTACTTAGAACAAGTACGGGGACTGGTAGACGGCGGCGTGGACACGCTGCTCATCGAAACCATATTCGACACGCTGAACGCCAAAGCCGCGCTCTACGCCGTGCAGAAGTTCTTTGATGAAGGCGGCCGGGTGGTGCCCATCATGATTTCAGGTACCATCACCGACGCTTCGGGCCGTACGCTAAGTGGCCAAACGGTGGAAGCTTTCTGGAACTCCATCAGCCACCTGCCGCTGCTGAGCGTGGGTCTGAACTGTGCTTTGGGCGCCAACCAGCTCAAACAGTACGTGGAGGAACTGAGCCGCATTTCCGACGTGCACATTTCGGCCTACCCGAACGCGGGCTTGCCCAATGCTTTCGGCGGCTACGATGAATCGGCGCAGGAATTTGCGGCGCTGGTCGAGGACTATTTGAAGGATGGCATCGTGACGGTGGTGGGTGGTTGTTGTGGCACCACGCCCCAGCACATTGCCGAGCTAAGCCGCTTGGCCCAGCAGTACAAGCCCCGCCCGCTGCCCACTGAAATACCGCCTGCTACCCACCTGAGCGGCCTCGAGCCCTTTGCCATCAAGCCCGAAAGCCTGTTTGTGAACGTGGGCGAGCGCTGCAACGTGACCGGCTCGCGCGCGTTTGCCCGCCTCATCCGCACCGGCGCTTATGAAGAAGCATTGGCCGTAGCCCGCGTGCAGGTG
The DNA here is from genome assembly GCA_036387695.1 of Hymenobacter sp. Taxonomy (GTDB): domain Bacteria; phylum Bacteroidota; class Bacteroidia; order Cytophagales; family Hymenobacteraceae; genus Hymenobacter. The sequence continues at coordinate 5,506 of DASVTG010000489.1, forward strand.
GAAGAAGGCGCCCAGGTTCTCGACATCAACATGGACGAAGGCATGCTCGACTCGGAGCAGGCCATGACGACTTTCCTGCACCTCATTGCCTCGGAACCCGACATTTCGCGGGTGCCGCTGATGATAGATTCCTCAAAATGGAGCGTGCTGGAGGCCGGCCTGAAGTGCGTGCAAGGCAAGAGCATTGTCAACTCGATTTCCTTGAAAGAGGGCGAGGAAGTGTTTTTGCAGCGGGCGCGCACGGTGCGCCAGTACGGCGCCGCCATGGTGGTGATGGCCTTCGACGAGGACGGCCAGGCCGACACCTTGGAGCGCCGCAAGGAAATCTGCCAGCGCAGCTACGACCTGCTGCTGAGCATAGCTTTCCCGGCCACGGACATCATTTTCGACCCCAACATCCTCATTGTCGGCACCGGCATGGAGGAGCACCGCAACTACGCCATCGACTTCATCGAGTCGGTGCGCTGGATTAAAGCCAACCTGCCCGGCGCCCTCACCAGCGGCGGCGTCAGCAACATCAGCTTCTCTTTCCGCGGCAACGACGTGGTGCGCGAGGCCATGCACGCGGCCTTCCTCTACCACGCCATTCGGGCCGGGCTGGACATGGGCATCGTGAACCCCAACCAGCTGGCGGTGTACGACGAAGTGCCCAAAGACCTACTGGAGCTGGTGGAAGACGTGCTGCTCAACCGCCGCGCCGATGCCACCGAGCGCCTGCTGGAATTTGCCGATACGGTGAAGCAAAAAGGCAAGGTGGAAGTGGTGGCCGACGCCTGGCGCAGCCTGCCGGTGCAGGGGCGCCTGTCGCACGCGTTAGTGAAGGGCATCACCGAATTTATTGACGAAGACACCGAGGCCGCCCGCCAGGAGCTGGCCCGCCCGCTCGACGTGATTGAAGGACCGCTGATGGCCGGCATGAACGTGGTGGGCGACCTGTTCGGGGCCGGCAAAATGTTCCTCCCGCAGGTGGTGAAATCGGCCCGCGTGATGAAAAAGGCGGTGGCTTATCTGGAGCCTTATTTATTGGCCGACAAGCAGGGCTCCGACCGCCAGACGGCCGGCAAAATCCTGATGGCGACGGTGAAAGGCGACGTGCACGACATCGGCAAAAACATCGTGGGCGTGGTGCTGGCCTGCAACAACTTCGACATCATTGACCTGGGCGTGATGGTGCCGCTGGAAAAGATTCTGGACGAAGCTCAGAAGCAGCAAGTGGATGTTATCGGCCTCTCCGGCCTCATCACGCCGAGCCTTGATGAGATGGTATACGTGGCCCAGGCCATGGAAAAGCGCGGCATGAAAGTGCCCTTGCTCATCGGCGGCGCTACCACGTCGCGCCTGCACACCGCCGTGAAAATCTCGCCGGCCTACAGCGGCCCCGTGGTGCACGTCAACGACGCCTCGCGCTCGGTGGGCGTGGCAGCGGGCTTGCTCGGCTCGGGCGAAGCGGCGTATGCCGAAACGGTGGCCGCCGACTACGCCGCCCTGCGCGCTGACTACGCCAGCCGCCAGCGCGAGAAGAACTACCTCACCATTGAAGCAGCCCGCGAAAACGGCTTCAAGTCGGACTGGAACACGGTTTCTATCACCAAGCCTACTTTCCTGGGCACCAAGGTGCTGGAAGACTACGACCTCGCCGAGCTGGCTGAATACATTGACTGGACGCCTTTCTTCCACACCTGGGAGCTGAAGGGCCGCTACCCGCGCATTCTCACCGACGAAACGCTGGGCGAGGCCGCCACCAAGCTTTTCGAGGACGCCCAGGCCATGCTCACACGCATCATCGACGAGAAGCTGCTCACGGCCCGCGCGGTGCTGGGCTTTTGGCCGGCGAATACCAAGGACTACGACACCATCGAAATCTACGCCGACGACTCGCGCGAGACGGTGACCACCGAGTTTTTCACGCTGCGTCAGCAGGGCGAGAAAGGCCCCGGCATCCGCAACGTTGCCTTCTCGGATTATCTGGCGCCGAAAGAATCGGGCCGGGCTGACTACATGGGCGGTTTTGCCGTTACGGCTGGCATCGGCATTGAGAAGCTGCTCGACCAGTTTGCCGCCGACCACGACGACTACTCCAGCATCATGGTGAAGGCCCTGGCCGACCGCCTGGCCGAGGCCTTTGCCGAGCGCCTGCACGAGCGGGTGCGCCGCGAGTTCTGGGGCTACGCGCCCGACGAGCACCTCACCGGCGAAGAGCTGGTGCAGGAGAAATACCGCGGCGTGCGCCCCGCCCCCGGCTACCCCGGCTGCCCCGACCACACCGAGAAAATCACCCTGTTCCAGCTCCTCGACGCGGGCGCCAAAACGGGCATCACCCTCACCGAAAATCTGGCCATGTACCCGGCCTCATCAGTCAGCGGCATGTACTACGCGCACCCCGACTCGCGGTACTTCGGCCTGGGCAAAATTGGCCGCGACCAAGTCGTCGACATTGCCCAACGCAAGGGCATGGAACTGGCCGATTTGGAACGCTGGCTGATGCCGAACCTGAACTACGAACCCAAATCGTAGGAACGCGCCATGGCGCGTTCGGGCAACCGCTTCGTTGAACGGTGCCCCACAAGAATTCTTTGCTGCCGAACGCGCCATGGCGCGTTCCTACCCCCTCACAATGAAAGTTACCGACCACCTGACCCGCGCCGACGGCAAAACCTTGTTTTCTTTCGAGGTTCTGCCGCCCAAAAAGGGCGAAAACATCCACACGCTGTTCTCGAACATCGAGCCGCTGATGGAGTTCAAGCCGCCGTTTATCGACGTGACGTACCACCGGGAAGAATACGTGTACCGCCAGCACCCCAACGGCCTGCTGGAGAAGAAAACCGTGCGCCGGCGGCCCGGCACGGTGGGCATTTGCGCGGCCATCAAAAACCGCTTCGACGTGGACACCGTGCCCCACCTCATCTGCGGCGGCTTCACGAAAGAAGAAACCGAAAACGCGCTGATTGACCTGCATTTTCTCGGCATTGACTCCGTGCTGGCCCTGCGCGGCGACCCCATCAAGTCGGAAGGCACGTTCAAGCCCGAGCCCGACGGCCACGCCTACGCCGCTGACCTCATCGGTCAGGTGGCCAACCTGAACAGGGGCGAGTACCTTGATGAGGCCCAGGACGATACCTGGGCCACGGACTTCTGCATTGGCACGGCGGGCTACCCCGAAAAGCACTTCGAGGCGCCCAACTACAACTCGGACATCCGCTACCTGCGCCACAAAGTGGACCGCGGCGCCGACTACATCGTGACGCAGATGTTCTTCGACAACGAAGAGTTTTTCCGCTTCGAGCGGTTGTGTCGCGAAGCCGGCATCACCGTGCCCATCATCCCGGGTTTGAAGCCGCTCACCACCAAATCGCAGCTCACCATGCTGCCGCGCTCGTTCTACCTCAACCTGCCCGAGGCGCTGGTGGAAGCCGTGAGCCAGTGCCGCGACAACGACGCCGTGCGCACCGTGGGCATCGAGTGGTGCCTGAACCAGAGCCGCGAGCTCATGGCCCACGGCGTGCCCTGCCTGCACTACTATTCCATGGGCAAGTCGGAAAGCATCCGGCGCGTGGCCAAGGAGCTGTTCTGACGCTCCCCAGCCCAGCCGCCGCGCCGAGCGAACCATAACACATTTGCCTCAATAGTAAATATTTACTTACTTGGCGAAGATGTTACGGCTTAGCCGGCGAGACGGACCGTATATATTGCCCCGTGTACCACTCTACCGCCCCTACCCATGCTTGACGAGTTGTTTGCCCGCTTGCGGATGGCCACTGCGCCGGCCGAAGTTGAAACGCTGCAAAACGGCATCTGGCAGGTGTGGCTCACCTCCGGCGACGCGGCGCTGGACAAAAAGCTGGAAGCCGGCATGCGGGCCATGCAATCCGGCGACCACACGCTGGCCATCCAGCACTTCACCGAGATAATCGAGCTCAACCCCGACTTCATGGAGGCGTGGAACAAGCGGGCCACGGCGCATTACCTGCGGGGCGAGTACCGGGCCTCGCTCAACGACATTGCGGAGACGCTGCGCCGGGAGCCGCGCCACTTTGGGGCTTTGTGGGGCCAGGCCGGCATCGTGCGGCAGCTCGGCGACTACCGCCGGGCCTTGGTCGTGCTCGACCGGCTGTCGGCCATTTGCCCCAACCTGCCCGGCCTGCACGAGCAGCAGCTCAGCCTGCGCGAATTGCTGGAAGAAGAGCCGCTGAATTAAGCCCAGCCCGTGCCGTGCCCGCGGGGCACGGGCCGACCCGGACCTTTCGCCCGGCTCAGCCGTAGAAGCCGAAAACGAGCTTCTTTCATCAGCTAGTACCTTGCGGAATGACACGTCCATTTGAACACCCCGGGGCCGCCTTGCGACTTGCATTGGTTGCCCTGGCGACCGGTTCCCTCCTCAGCGGTTGCGACTCGACGCCGCGCGAACGCCAGGAAGTGGCCCGCAAAGGCGCAAACGAGCTGGACACCCTGGCCCGCACCGCCGCCAGTAAGATGAAGCGCATAGGCAAAGCCACGGCCACTTACGACGCCAAAAACCGCGCCCGGCGCGCGCAGCCCCTCGACCCGCGCCAGGAAATAGCCATGGAAAACAAGCTGATGGGCCCCTATTCCGGTCAGCTGGACAACCTGCCGCCCGCCGACTTGCCGAATGCCTACGCCCAGCTCATCCGCTCGGCCCGCGAGCAGCGCGCCACCTGGACCGACCGCGACTGGGACTACGCCCGCGCCGTGTACCGCCGCCTGAACGACCAGGTGAAACAGATTCGCATGGATTTGCCGGCGCGCGACGAGGTGCGCATCCGGGCCCGGCAGGCCGAGTTTGTGGCCTTGCAAGCCGGCCACACGGCCAAAGGCGTCAACGAAGCCACCAAGGCGGAATAAGTGTTGAATTGTGAATGTTGGGTTGTGAGTTAGGAACTGCTATTTGGTTAACTCAACACTCACAACCCAACATTCAACACTCATTTTCACATGCCCTCCCCCGATTCCATCGTTTTCCTCGAATCGTTTCACGAGCCCATGGCGGCCAACCTGGCCCGCACGCGGCTGGAGGCAGCGGGCATTCCGTGCTTTTTGAGCAACGAAAACCTGGTGTCGCTGATGCCGCTCTACAGCTCCATCACGGGCGGGGTGCGCCTGCACGTGCGGCAAAGCGACGCCGAAGCAGCCCTGGAACTGCTCCGTAGCGTGCCGGTGCCGCCCGCCACGGAACCGGACGAGGCCTCCTTTGAAGCCAGTGCGCCAGACCCCGTGGCGCCGCGCTGCCCCCGGTGTGGCTCGTCGGACGTGGCCTATGGCCCGGCCACGCGCAACACCTACAGCTTTTGGTCGGGGTTTCTGTCGGTGCTGCTGCGCTACCCGGTGCGGGGCAACCGGTTTCACTGCTTCCACTGCGGCAACGAGTTTAAGTAGAACCGCAGGGAAAATCAGAGGATTTGCCTATTAGTTTTTCCGCAATTGCCCCTGGTTGTTGCCGATTCGGGCAGCGCGGCGCAGCTGGCGCGCTTGGCGGTGGGCGAGGCCGTGACGCTGCCCGAACTGCATTTCGACCAAGGCCAACACCTGCTGCTGCCGGCCGCGCGTGCCGCCCTGGATGGCTTGGCCAAAGCACTCAGCACCCAGCCAGCTCTGCGCTTCGAAGTGCAGGGCCACACCGACAACGTGGGCAACGCCGAGCTCAACCACCAGCTCTCGCAGCGGCGCGCCGAAACCGTGTGCCTCTACTTGACCGCGCACGGCGTGGCGGCCGCGCAACTGCGCCCCGTGGGCTTGGGCGGCACCCAGCCCGTGGCCGACAATGCCGACAACGCCCAACGCCCGCGCAACCGCCGCGTGGTGCTGCGGCGGCTCTGAGGCCGCCCAACCCAGCCCGCTGGGGCATCAGCCGTTCTGCTTTTTTTCGCGTAAGCAGTAAGCTCATTACTACTTGCCTGCCCATGCCCACCAAAAAGACAGCCGCGGCCAAACCGGCGGCCAAAAAGCCCAGCACCGCCGCCAAAGCCGCCCCTGCCAAAGCCGAGCGTCGCCCCACGGCCAAAGACATGAAGGCCGCCGCCCAGAAGCTGCCCTACCCCGCCAAGCAGGCCGACATGCGCCTGCAACCCGACTCGGACCTAGCCAACTACAAGGCCGCGGGCAAGCTCAAGGACAAAGTGGCCCTCATCACCGGGGCCGACTCGGGCATAGGGCGGGCCGTGGCCATTGCCTTCGCCAAAGAGGGCGCCCACGTGGCCATTGTGTTCAACGAAAACGTACAGGACGCCGAGAAAACCAAGCAGTTGGTGGAACGCGAGAAACGCCAGTGCCTGCTGCTGCAACTGGATGTGCGCGACTCCGAGCAGTGCAAGCAGGCCGTGCGCCGCACGGTGGCGGAGTTGGGCGGGCTCAACATTCTGGTGAACAACGCCGCTTTCCAACAGAGCCAGGAAAAGTTTGAGGACATCCCGGAAGAGCAAATCCGGCGCACGTTCGACACCAACATTCTGGGGTATATCTGGATGGCGCAGGCGGCCATTCCGCACCTGCAGAAGGACGACTGCATCATCAACACGGGCAGCATTGTGGGCATCACGGGCATTGCCCTGCTCGTGGACTACTCGGCCAGCAAAGCCGGCATTCACGCCCTCACCAAGTCGCTGGCGCTGTACCTGGGCCCCCAGGGCATCCGGGTGAACTGCGTGGTGCCCGGCCCGGTCTGGACGCCCAACATCCCGGCCACCATGCCGCTGGAAGAAATCGAGAAGTTCGGCCATGAAGTGGCGCTCAAGCGCCCGGGCCAACCCGAGGAAATAGCGCCCGCCTACGTGCTGCTGGCCAGCCAGGACGGCTCGTTTATGACCGGCAGCCTCGTGCACGTGACTGGCGGCAAGCTCAGCAGCGACGAGTAGGGCGGCGGCCTGGAGCCTATCCACATACACTATTAATGGGCGCGCGAAAAGAACGTCCTGCTCATCTGGCGTCCGCGCAGTCGAAGCATCTCTACTGCGCAACCAATTATGTTTAGTG
>DASVTG010000490.1:0-7372 GCA_036387695.1 Hymenobacter sp.
CGGCTTGGTGCTAGCCTGGGCAGGCCAATTGCCGGCTGCGGCTCAAACCACCAACTCGGGCACCGACAAGTTCGCCCAGCTCGAAACCCTGCTGCCTACCCCCAACTCGTACCGTACCGCGAGCGGCGCGCCGGGCAAGGACTACTGGCAGCAGCGCGCCGACTACGACATCGCCGTCACCCTCGACGACGCCAAGCAGGCCATCGCCGGCCGCGAAACCATCACCTACACCAACTTGTCGCCGGACGTGCTGCCCTACCTGTGGGTGCAGCTCGACCAGAACATCCTGGACAAAAATTCCATCACGAAGGCCACGGAAGTAGGCCAGCTGCAGGACCGCATGTCCTTCAACGCGCTGGAGGCGATGACGATGGACTTTGACGGCGGCTTCAAGATTGAGAGCGTGACCGCCAAGGACGGCAAAAAGCTCAAAACGGTGGTGAACCACACCATGATGCGCATTGACTTGCCCACCGCCTTACGCCCGGGCCAGTCCTACAGCTTCAACGTGAAGTGGCACTACAACATCAACGACCAGCTCAAAATCAACGAGCGCAGCGGCTACGAGTATTTCCCGGAAGACAAGAACTACTTATATGAGATTGCGCAGTTCTACCCGCGCATGGCCGTGTATTCCGACAACCAGGGCTGGCAGCACAAGCAGTTTTTGGGCAGCGGCGAATTCACGTTGCCTTTTGGCGACTACAAAGTGAGCATCACCGCCCCGGCCGACCACGTGGTGGGCGCCACCGGCACGCTGCAAAACGCCGCCCAGGTGCTGACCGCCGCCCAGCAGAAGCGCCTGGCCCAGGCCAAAACCGCCAAGAAGCCCGTGCTCATCGTGAGCCAAGCCGAAGCCGTCAAGGCCGAAGCCGGCCGGGCCAGCAAGACCAAAACCTGGACGTATGCCGCTAAAAATGTGCGCGACTTTGCCTGGGCCAGCTCGCGCAAGTTCATCTGGGACGCCATGCAGATTCAGCAGAACGGCAAGCCGGTCATGTGCATGTCGTACTACCCCAAGGAAGGCAACCCGCTGTGGGGCAAATATTCCACGAAGGCCGTAGCGCACACCATCAAGACGTACTCCAAGTTCACCATTCCCTACGCGTACCCCGTGGCCATCTCGGTGCACGGCCCGGTGGGTGGCATGGAATACCCGATGATTTGCTTCAACGGCGGCCGGCCCGAGAAGGACGGCACCTACTCGGCCCAGCGGAAGTACGGGATGATTTCGGTAATTATCCACGAAGTGGGCCACAACTTCTTCCCCATGATTGTGAATTCGGACGAGCGGCAGTGGACGTGGATGGACGAAGGCCTGAACACCTTCGTGCAGTACCTCACCGAGCAGGAATGGCAGCGCGACTACCCGTCTACGCGCGGCGAGCCCCGCAACATTGTTAGCTACATGCTGACGGATAAGAGCCTGCAAACCCCGATTATGACCAACTCGGAGTCGGTGCTGCAGTTCGGCAACAACGGCTACGGCAAGCCGGCCACGGCGTTGAACATCCTGCGCGAGACGGTGATGGGGCGGGAGCTGTTCGACCACGCCTTCAAGACCTACGCCACGCGCTGGGCCTACAAGCACCCCACCCCGGCCGACTTCTTCCGCACGATGGAGGACGCCTCGGCCGTGGACCTGGACTGGTTCTGGCGCGGCTGGTTCTACACCACCGACCGCACCGACCTCAGCCTGGAATCGGTCAAGTCCTACCGGGTGAACACGAAGAACCCGCAGGTGGAAAACGCCTTGGCCCAGCAGCAGCAGGCGGCCGCCGCGCCCTCCCTCTCCGCCCAGCGCAACGCCGCGGAGCTGAAGAGCACGCTGGTGGACGAAAAGCCCGAGCTGAAGGACTTCTACAACGCCTTCGACCCCTTGGCCGTCACCGCCGCCGACCAGCAGCGCTACGCCGCCTACCAGCACAGCCTGAGCCCGGAGCAGCGCCAGCGCCTGGGCGAGAGCCAACACTTCTACGAGCTGAGCCTGCGCAACGTCGGCGGCTTGGTCATGCCCGTCGTCCTGCAGCTCACCTACGCCGACAACACGAAGGAAATCCGGACCATCCCGGCCGAAATCTGGCGCAAGAACAACGCCCAGGTCACCAAGGTGCTCGTCACCCAAAAGCCCGTGGTGTCGTTTGTGCTCGACCCCTTCCAGCAGACGGCCGACACGGACCTGGGCAACAACGCCTTCCCCCGCCAGCCCGCCGCTTCCCGCTTCGAGCTCTTCCAGCAGCAACCGCCCGCCCAGCCCAACCCCATGCAGCAAAGCTCCAAGGCCGGTGGGCAGAAGCCAGAAACCCAAACGGGAGGCACCAAATAGCCGAGCGAAAAAGCAAAAAGAAGCCCGCCCAGTACTGGGCGGGCTTCTTTTTTTTGTAAGGCAACGAGACTATTCGTCGCCTTCTCCGTCGCGGCCGGCGTTGCGGCGCGGGGCGCCGTGGTCGGCCTCGTTGTCGTCGCCGCTATCGGAGCGGTTTTCGGCGCGGGCAGCTTGGCCGTAGTTCTGGCTGCGGTCTTCGCTGCGCTGCTCGCCTTGGACCGGCGAACCGGCTTTGCTGCCGGGCTTGCTGTCGTCGTACGCGTCGTTGTAAGAGCCACCACGCGAGCCCATTCCCTGGTTGGCATCGCCGCTTTCGCCTTGCACGTAGCCGTCGCGGGCGCTGCCGGTGCTAAAGTCCGGCGAGCGGCGGGGTTCTTCGCGGCCCCGGTCGCCGTAGCCTTGGCTGCTGGAGGGGCGCTCGCCGCGCTGGTCGGCCATTTCGGGCGTGTTGGTGTAGTAGCCGGGGTGCTGCTCTTCGCGGCCCTGTTTGTCGGAGCCACCCTGGGCGGGCAGGTAGTCTTCGGTTTGGTTGCGGTGAGGCGTGCCGGCCCGGTCGGCGCCCGGCGAGGCCGTGCCGCTGCCAGGCAGCGAAGTATGGCCGTAATCAGCAGCGTAGCCACTGTCCGGGCCTTTGGGCGAACCGTTGTCTACCTGCAAGGCGCTGTTGGCGTCGGTGCGGTCGGGCTGGTTGCGGTTGTCGCCGTTGGGGCCGGCAAAACCCTCGCCCCGGAGCTGCCCGTTGTCCGCCGCTTGGCCGGAGGTGCCGGCTGCCGCGGTGCCCCGCTCAAAACCATACTCGGTGCGGCCGTCGAGCCGTTCGTCGCGGCCATCGTAGCTGCGGTAGGCGTTGTCCTGCACGCCGGGCCGCCCGGCCCCGCCGTAGTAGTGGTCTTCGGCCGAGCCCTTGGGCTGGTACTCAACGACACGGTTCTGGTTGCCAAAGCCACCGTGGGTGGTGCCGCTCAAATTCTGGGCGCCAAACTCGCCGCGGCTGGGGTCGCTGTCCTGGTTTTCGCGGCGGTCCTCGTCGTGGTAGCTTCCCTGCACGCTGTTGCTGAAATTGCCGCCGTAGGTGTCTTTCGGGGCCAAGTCAGCCGGGTCAGCCTCTTTGTTTTCCTGCTCTTCGCCGTCCGCGTCCACGGCGCCATCGCCCGCGCTCATTTCCGATGCCGCCAACGACTCGCTGGAGGCCGATGCCGTCGGCGTATCGGTGTCGGGGCTGCCAGACGCAGCGGGCGTGGTAGGGGCGCCCCCGGGGATACCTACGCCGTGGCCGGGCAAGCCGGGCTTTGCGGCCGTGTTGCCCACGGGCCCGTCAATGCGGTTGCCCGCGATGTCGTTGGACTCGGTATTCAGGTTTGATTCCTCGTTTTCCATGGCGCAAAGGGAATAGCAGTGTGGGTGAAGGGATGAACTGCTCGTCTATACGCGCGCCCCAACGCGTTGTTCTGGTTAGCCGGCTTGGGCAGAGGCCAGCTGCAAACCCTGGAGCCGTTCGGGGCGCAGATTTTATCTTTGCGCGGCTGGGGCAGCCAACCCCGGCCCGGCCCGGTGCGTTACGCCGAAGCCAACTCCACATTTTACCCCTCTGCACATGCTCACCGGCACCGTCAAGTTTTTCAACGATTCCAAAGGCTTCGGCTTCATCGTCGCCGACGATACCCAAGAAGAAATCTTCGTTCACCAAACCGGCCTCGTCCACGAAATCCAGGAAGGCGACCGGGTCCAGTTCAACATCAAAGCCGGCAAGAAAGGCCCGAATGCGGTGGAAGTCACCCGCCTGCAATAACCCGTAAGCCGCTTCTCGTTAGAAACAGAAAAGCCGGCCCTGCGCGATGCAGGGCCGGCTTTTTCTGTGCGAATGGGTTGCTATTTCGCGGCCACGTGCTTGGCCACCCGCACCCCCATGGCCATCAGGCCCGGCAGTTGGTCGAGGCGCATGTACTGCTCCAGGGTCAGGGTGTAGTTGCCGGCCTTGGCAAAGCGCTGATTGGGCAGGGCCAGCAGCTGGATGTCGTAGATGTCGCCCGTGCCGCTGCCTTTGGGCTCCCCGGTTTTGGGGTCCAGCAGCAGCATCTGGTGCAGCTGGGGCTGGCCCACCAGCCCGCCGGGGCCCGTCAGCGTGTGCTTCACATACAGGTTGTAAAACCCGTAGGCCGAGGCGTGGCGGACGTTGAAGTACACGTCGTAGCGCGCCGTGGTGTCTTGAATGGCGAAGGTAAAAGACGGCTTTTGCTGCACGTCCCAGGAGTTATTCTCGAAGTCAATGTTTTGCTCGAACACCCGATGGGGGTCGCAAGCGGTGAGCACACCCAGTAGCCCGACAACTGCGGCCAATCGAAGTGCAAAGCGTTGATACATAAAAGTCAAAGTTCAGAAAGTAAACAACACCGGCTTAGGCGCCTGCGGGAGCAGGAGCGGGCCCAGCAGCGGCGGCGCCGTCGGCCGCAGGGCCGCGGCCACCGCGGCGGCTATTGCGGCCGCCCCGGCCCTCGCGCCGTTCTCCTCCCTCACGCGCTGGGCGTGGCTCACTGCCGCCTTCGGCTGGGGGACGGGGGGTTCCGTCGGCGTTCGCCTCGGGGCGCTTCGGTCCCTCCGGGCGGCGGTTGCGGCCTGCTCCCTCGGGGCGGGGCTCGCCGGCTTCCCCTTGGCTGGCGCCGTCCTTCGGTTCCGGGCGCGGAGTGTCGCTCCGGCCTCGTCCGCTGCGGCGGTTGAGAGGGCGGGCGGCGGCGCCGCGCCGGCCGCGCTGCTCGGGCACATCGCCCAAGGCCGGCACCGGGTTGTCGAGGTCGCCGGGGCCGGGGCTGGTCATTTGCTCGGGCGGACGAGGCCCACCGGGCGCCGCGCCGGCGGGGCGCCGACCGTCGCGCGGAAGGCGGGTTTCGCGGCTTTCGCGCGGCGGGCGGGCCTCACGCGGTTCGCGCGTTTCGGTGCCGGGCTCACGGGCGGCGCGGGGCTCCCGCGGCTCCCGGCTTTCGCGAGGCATGCGGGTTTCGGTGGCTTCCGCGGAAGCAACGCCAGCCGGGGATTCCGGGCGGGATTTTTTGCGCTTGCTGCGCTTGCTGCTCGCCTTGATTTTGTCGTCGAGGCGGTCGAGCGAACCTTCCACGATGGCCGACACTTCGGGCTCGGGGGCTTCCTCGCGAAGTGGCAGCAGGTTTTCGATGATTTCCCCGCGCTTGTTCACGTCAAGCAGCTCACGCACGCGGGCCGTGTCCAGCATCACCCAGTTGTTGTCGCCTTTAAAGGCAAACCACATGCGGCGGCGGAAGATGTCCGTCTTTTGCAAAAACGCTTCGCCTCTGGACGTTTTCAGCGGGCGCTGCACCTGCGGAATGTCCTTCAGCGCGTCCAAGTAGGCGTCGAGCTCGTAGTTGAGGCAGCACTTGAGGCGGCCGCACTGGCCGGCTAATTTTTGTGGGTTTAAGCTCAGGTTTTGGTAGCGGGCGGCCGTGGTGCTCACGGTTTTGAAGTCCTGCAGCCAGGTGGAGCAGCACAGCTCGCGCCCGCACACGCCGATGCCGCCGATGCGGCCCGCCTCCTGCCGCAACGATATTTGGCGCATCTCCACGCGCACCCGGAATTCATCGGCCAAGCGCCGAATCAACTCACGGAAATCGACCCGGTCTTCGGCCGAGTAGTAGAACAGGGCCCGGGTGCGGTCGGCCTGGTACTCCACGTCGCTCAGCTTCATGCGGAGGCGCAGCTCGCCCACCACGGCCCGCGCCCGGAACATGGTGCCGTTTTCCAGGTCGCGCACGGCTTCCCAGCGCTCCACGTCTTCCGGGGTGGCCACCCGCAGGATGTTGCGGATTTCCTTGGAGTCGGTGGGCACTTTTTTCTTGCGCATTTGGAGGCGCACCAGCTCGCCCTTCAGGCTCACGTGGCCCAGGTGCCAGCCGCTGCCGGCGGCATCCACCACCACGGCGTCGCCCGTGACCAGGGGCAGGCGCTGGTCGTTGCGCATGAACTCCTTGCGCCCGCCTTTGAAGCGGACTTCCACGATATCAAACCCGGCAAAAGAATCGGGCACGGCCACGTCTTGCAGCCAATCGAATACATTGAGGCGGTTGCAGCCGCCGGTACTACAGCCGCCGTTGGATTTGCAGCCGCCCGGCTTGGTGCCGCAGCCCCCGCCGGAAGAACATGATGAACAAGCCACTGAATAGAAAATATATAGTTGAGGGAAAACGGCGGTAGCGCTCGGTTTTCCACGAAAATTCGGTTCCTAGCAAAGATACGCAATTCGCTAAGGGCATTCGCGGGCAGCAAGTTCCTTCACCAGTAGCGCTTACTGCCAGCTGATTGTACTAAGAAATCTATTATAAAGCAGTCCAAAAAAATCTTGGATTTATAACTATACACATAAAGTTGCACTCTTTTATCAATCCAGCCTTACCCAGATAATCATAAAAGGCCCGCACGTGCTCGGGCACGCATACTTTGAAATATTTTTAAAGTTTCGTGAACTTGCTATTGTTGTTGATAATTATTCTTCTCTAATTGTGCCTATCCTTTAATCATTTTTCACACTGCCAACCCCCAACAAACTCATGAAAGTTAAAAACGTACTTTCTACCGCCATGCTATGCGCCGCCTCGGCGTTAGCACTTTCCTCCTGTTCAAAAGATAAAGAAACCACCTCGCCGCCCGCGCCCGCAGCCATTTCGCAATCGGTGCTCGGCCAAATTAAGGCGTTGGGTTTTAGCGCGCAAGATGCTAAAGCCGTCGACGGCGGTTATGTCGTGGAAGGCGACATGTTGCTGACGCCGGAATTGCTGGCCAGCGCGCCGGGCTACGGTACGCTCCGCGTAGGCGACGAGGAGCAGTACCGCACCACCAACCTGGTGACTGGCCTGCCGCGCACACTGACCGTGAGCATCAGCAGCTCGTTTCCTGCGGCCTACGTTTCGGCCATCGACGAGGCCATCCGTCGTTACAACGCGGCCGGCCTGCGGCTGACTTTCCGCCGCGTCGCTTCGGGCGCCCAATTGCCCGTGAAGTACTCGTCTAACCTCGGGCCGGGCGTGCTGGGCCAGTCGGGCG
>DASVTG010000491.1:0-5074 GCA_036387695.1 Hymenobacter sp.
GAAGACCTGCACGGCATGGCCCAGCTGCCCGGCATCGCCACGCAGCGGCTCATGGCCGAGGGCTACGGCTTCGGCGGCGAGGGCGACTGGAAAACTTCGGCCCTGGTGCGCGCCATGAAGGTGATGGGCGCCGGCCTGCCCGGCGGCAACTCCTTCATGGAAGACTACACCTACCACTTTGCGCCCGGCAACGAGCAGGTGCTCGGCTCGCACATGCTGGAAATCTGCCCGACCATTGCCACCGGCAAGGTGAAGGTGGAAGTGCACCCGCTGGGCATCGGCGGCAAGGCCGACCCGGCCCGCCTGGTGTTCAACTGCCCCGCCGGCCCGGCCCTGAACGCGACCATCGTGGACCTGGGCAACCGCTTCCGCATGATAGTGAACGAAGTGGAAGCCGTGGCGCCCGAGCAGGACCTGCCCAAGCTGCCCGTGGCCCGCGTGCTCTGGCGCGTGAAGCCCGACCTCGCCACCGGCGCAGCCGCCTGGATACTGGCCGGCGGCGCCCACCACACCGGCTACAGCCAAAACCTGACCGCCGAATACCTGGAAGACTTCGCCGAAATGGCCGGCATCGAATTCGTGATTATCGACGCCGACACCAAGCTGCGCACCTTCAAAAACGAGCTGCGCTACAACGAAGTGGCCTTCCGCAGCTAATTCTTGGCGTTTAAACAGAACGACTGTAGAGACGCGACACTTCGCGTCTCGGCGTTGAACGGTCGCAGGTTAGCAGGTTAACGGTTAACTAACGGCGCGGATGCCGAGACGCGAAGTGTCGCGTCTCTACAGTCGTTCTTCCGCTCGCAACTAATTCCCACCAATCATGACTTTCTCTAATTCCCGATTCTTGCTTGGCCTGGCCGTGGCCAGCTGGCTCCCCAGCCACGCGGCCCAGGCCCAAAGCGCGGCCCCGGCCACCATCACCGTGCAGGTGAACAAGCCCGGCGGCGCCGTGTCGAAAAACATGTACGGCCTGTTCTTCGAGGACATCAACTTCGCGGCCGACGGCGGCTTGTACCCCGAGCTGGTGAAGAACAAGTCGTTCGAAACCGACGACCACCTCATCGGCTGGAAGGCCATCCGCGGCGCGGCCGGCTTTGAGAGCTACCTGGTGTCGGGCGACCGGCCCATCAGCAACGCCAACAACCATTTTTTGCGCCTGAACGTGAAGACGGCGGGGCCCGATGCCGCGTTTGTGAACGAGGGCTTTCGGGGGATGGGCGTGCGGGAAGGGGCCGAGTACACCTTCTCGGTGTATGCCCGCAAGGGCGCCGGCGGCGTGAGCGGGCTCAGCGTGACGCTGGAGGAGCCCGGCCGCGGCAGCCGCGGCCCCGAAACCCCGGCTTCGGGAAAGGCGCTGGCTCAAGCCCAAATCACGGGCCTCACCGGCGAGTGGAAGAAATACAGCGTGGTGATGAAGCCGACGGGCACCGCGGCCAAAGCCCGCCTGAAGCTGAGCGTGGAAGGCACCGGCACCGTGGACCTCGACGTGGTGTCGCTGTTTCCGAAAGCCACGTACCTGAACCGCGAAAACGGCCTGCGGCCCGACATTGTGCAGCTGCTCAAGGACATGAAGCCGGGCTTCCTGCGTTTCCCCGGCGGTTGCATTGTGGAGGGGCGCACCCTGGCCCAGCGCTACCAGTGGAAGGAAACCATCGGGGACGTGGCCTCGCGCCGCCCGCTGATTAACCGCTGGAATACCGAGTTTCTGCACAAGTTCACGCCCGACTATTACCAGTCGTTCGGCCTGGGCTTTTTCGAATACTTCCAGCTGTCGGAAGACATCGGCGCCGAGCCGCTGCCCATTTTGAACGTGGGCATGGCCTGCCAGTTCAACTCGGCCGAGCTCGCGCCCATCAGCGCCGCCAAGGGCCCGAACGCGGCCGGCGCGGCCGACGAGCCCACGCTGGATACTTTCATTCAGGACGCGCTGGATTTGGTGGAGTTTGCCAACGGCCCGGCCAGCAGCCCCTGGGGTGCCAAGCGCGTGGCCATGGGCCACCCCGCCCCCTTCAACCTCAAGATGATTGGCATCGGCAACGAGCAGTGGGGCCCGCAGTACCTGGAGCGCTACGAGCCGTTTGCCAAGGCCGTGAAGGCCAAATACCCGAACATGCAGATTGTGAGCAGCGCCGGCCCTGCGCCCGACGGCGAGCTGTTTGACAAAGCCACGCTGAAAATGCGCGAGCTGAAGGCCGAGTTCATCGACGAGCACTACTACGCCAAGCCGGACTGGTTCCGCCAGAACGTGGGCCGCTACGACAACTACCCGCGCACCGGCCCGAAAATCTTCGCCGGCGAGTACGCTGCCCAAAGCGTGGGCATTGCCAGCCCCGACAACAAGAACAGCTGGGACTGCGCCATCTCGGAGGCCGCGTTTATGACCGGCCTGGAGCGCAACGCCGACGTGGTGGCCATGGCGTCCTACGCCCCCATGCTGGCCCACGTAGATGCCTGGCAGTGGACGCCGAACATGATTTGGTTCGATAACCTGACCGCCTACGGCACGGTGAACTACTACGTGCAACTGCTTTATGCCCAGAACAAAGGCACGAGCATGCTGCCCGTGCAACTGCCCGGCAACGCCAAAAACGGCGCTGACAACCTCTTCGCCAGCGCCGTGGCCGACGCCCCCATCGGCGAGGTAATCGTGAAGCTGGTGAACTACTCCGCTACCCCGCGCGCCGTGAAAGTGAACCTGGCCGGCGCCAAGAAAGTGGGCAAAACCGGCCGCGCCCTGGTGATGGCCAGCGACGACCTCAACACCATGAATACCATCCAGGAGCCCAAAAAGCTCACGCCGAAAGAAGAGAAGTTCAGCGTGTCGGGCTCCACGGTGAGCTACACGCTGGCCCCAAATTCCTTCACGGTGCTGCGCATCCCCGGCAAAAAGTAATCAGAAAAGGAGCGGCCCAAAGCCGCTCCTTTTTCATGCTTTCACGAGGCGAGCGGCAGAACGACTGTAGAGACGCGACACTTCGCGTCTCCGCGTTGAACGATTTGCTACATGCGCCATCGGCGCGGACGCCGAGACGCGAAGTATCGCGTCTCTACACCGTTCACCTACACAATCGATTGAGTTGCCTATTTGAGTAATTTCCTGTTCCTTCTCTTTGCCTGATGCGTGCCGCTTGAGTGCGGAGTGCGGGCCCTTTTTTCTGGTTGTCAATTCGCTTTTTCCACCTTCAATTCCCACATAATGAAAAGCAGTTTTACATCCGTTTCTACTCTTGTGCAGCCCGCTACCCACGCGGCTGGCATCGTTCGTACCGTCTCCGTAGCCTGGCCCCGGTGGTGGGGCGGGTTGGTGCTCCTGTTGCTGCTGACGCTGGGCAGCCAGCGCAGCTTTGCCCTGCAAGGCAACGACAATTGCCACGACCCGTCCAGCATTATCAAAGACGGCAATAAGTACTGGGTGTTCACCACGGGGCGCGACATCTACGCCATGTATTCCACCGACTTGGTGAACTGGCAGTCGGGCTCCCGCTCCGTGTTCAACGGCACGCGGCCGGCCTGGATAGCCGGGCGCGTGCCGGGCTTTGCCGGCGAGTACTGGGCGCCGGAGTGCGTGTTCCGCAATGGCAAGTATTACCTCTACTATTCCTGCTCCACGTTTGGCTCCAACGTGTCGGCCATTGGCCTGGCCACCAACGTGACCCTGGACCCGGCCAACCCCAACTACAACTGGGTGGACCAGGGCGAGGTGGTGTCGAGCGGTTCGGGTAGCGCCATCAACGCCATCGACCCGGCCGTGGTCACCGACGCCAGCGGCGGCCTGTGGATGACCTACGGCTCGTTCTTCAAAGGGCTGGGCATAATCCGGCTCGACGGCACCACCGGCAAGCGCTCGGGCACCAGCTTCAACTGGCTGGCCGGCAACGTGGACGGCGCCGGCACGCGCAATAACAGCGGGAGCGAGGCGCCCTACATCGTGCGCAACGGCTCGTACTACTACCTGTTCATCAACAAAGGCGCCTGCTGCAAGGGCGCCAGCAGCACGTATTACATCCAGATTGGGCGCTCCACGAGCATCACGGGCCCGTACGTGGACAAAAACGGCGTGGACCTGAACCGCAACGGCGGCACCACGCTCATCGCCACCTCGGGCAACTACGTTGGGCCCGGCCACGCCGGCTTGTTTGTGGAAGGCGGCGCCAACTACTTCACCCACCACTACTACGACGCCAACCAGAGCGGCCGGGCCCGCCTCAGCGTGGCCAACAAGGGCTGGGACGGGGCGGCCTGGCCGTTCATCACCCGCGACTGGGTGGCCGCGGGCCTTTACACCCTCACCAACCAAAGCACCGCCAAGGTGTGGGACGCCTGGGGCTGCACCGGGGCCCAGTTTCAGCCCGTGGCCCAGGGCACGGGCTCGGGCGCCAACTGCCAGAAGTGGCGCCTCACGCCCACCGGCAACGGCGAGTACCGCATCACCTCCGCGGTAGGGGCGGGCCTCGCGGCCGAAGTGGTGGCCAACAACCCCAACAACGGCGCCAAGCTGCAACTCAACAACTACACCGGCGCGGCCAATCAGCGCTTCAAGATTGAGCGGGCCAACACCGGCGGCTACGTGCTGTCATCGGTGAACGGCAACCGCGCGGTGGAGGTGCCGGCGTGCTCGCCCACGGCCGGCGTCACCCTGGCCCTGTACGACTACCTAGCCAACGCCTGCCAGCGCTGGACCATTGCCGCCACCGCCCAGGCCCGCACCGCGCTGGCCGCCCAGGCCCCCGCTTCGCCTTCTTCGCCGCTGAGCATCTCGCCAAACCCCTCGCAAGGGCGGTTTGTGGTGGCGCTGGGCAGTGAGCTGTCCGTGGGCCTCGTAACGGTCACGGTTTCCGACATGCAGGGCCGCCGCGTGCTGAGCCGCACCAGCATCGGCCAGTCTGCGCTGCCCATCGAAGCCAAGCTGCCGGCCGGCATGTACCTGGTGCAAGCACGCGGGACGCTGGGCACCTTCACCCAGAAAATTGTGGTTGAATAAGCTGTGGCTTAAAGCGGTTTCGGGGCAGGGCACGGCCGAGTAAGTAGCGCGAACTTTGTAGTTCGCGTCCCCGCGCCGTTAAAGTCGTTC
>DASVTG010000492.1:0-1958 GCA_036387695.1 Hymenobacter sp.
TGTGGAATCCGGAGGGGGAAGCGCCGCGCGGTTGGCGGCTGCCCTCGCCTGACGCTCAGCTGCTGCCAAAGCCGTGCGGCGGCGCAGGGCCGCCTGCCCAACAGTGTCTACTGCCATGCCGCCGGCCAGCTGGTCGGGAGAGGGAACCGGCCCCAGTGTTTGCACCCCGGCCTGACGGGCGGCGGCCTGCTTTTGCTCCAGCACGTCGGTAGGAGCCGGTGCCGCTTCCGGCGTTGCCGGGGCAATGCTGGGCTCCAGGTTTTGGGAAGTAGCCGCCACGGGGCTGACCTGCTGCGCCACCTCCTGTGAAAGGGAGCGGGCATAGAAAAACAGCGTTACCGCTGCCAGCAGGCCAATGCCGACCAGCAGCGGGAGCCAGTGCCGACGGGCCAGCTCACCTATTGAGGGGCGGGACGGTGAAGGGGAATTGGCTCCCGAATGGTTGCCAGGTGCTGGCTGAGAAGTGGTCGTAGTGGTATCGCCGGCAGGATACACCGGCTGCATGTTGTGCTCGGACATGGAGGAGGTAGGTTAAATGGCAGCGGCCGTGTTGATGACTTTGCTGGGCACTTTCAGCACCAGCACCCGGGCCCCGAACTTCTCGCGGAGCGTGATTTCAAGGTGACCCCGGTCGGTAGCGGCGTACAGCGGCACGGCATAGAGAAGGTAGCCAGTCGCCCGGGCCGGAATGGTCTGGCTTTCCGCTCCACCGGCTGGCGCCAGGGGGCGCCGGGCTTCGTTTTTCTTCTTGTCCAGAAACTTCTTGCGCGAGTTTTCAACCAGCTCGAAGTCGGTGAAGTCCACCGCGTAGTCGATGGTCGTGGTGTTGCGCAGCTTCAGGCGCAGGTAGGTGAAATCCTTGTCGTTGCGCACGTTGGCCAGCGAGAGCACCAGGTCGTTGTCGGCCGTGCGCAGCCCGCTGGTATCAGCGTGTTTGGCGGTGGCCAACTTGGCTAGGTGCGTTTCGGCCTGCTCGCGCTTTTCGTGTCCCTGGTCCAGGGCCAGCGCGTCATCAACGCCGGCGCCGTTACGGGCATTGCCGCCGGCGCTGACACCCAGGGCGCCGCCGTCCTGGAAGTCGTAAAGCTGCAGCACCGGCCGGTGGGTGTACACCAAGTGCCCCATCCAGTAGCGTGAGCCGTAGCGCACCAAAATGGGCGTCGGCGGCGGGCTTTTCCGCTTTGCCCGCACAAACACGGCGTTGGATTCAATCTTAACCAGGTAGTGCGGGGCCTGACCGACATCGACCAGTGACACCGGGCCGGGAAACACCAGATATGTTGTTGAGCTATCGGAAACGGCTATTTCCAGCTGCATCTTCGGTGCAACGTTAGCCGGGTGAGGAGCCTGCACCGAGGTGCGAGAAGTAGCAGAAGCAAGGGACTGCGCGTGCAGAGCGCCAGGCAGGAGCGCGAGCAGCGCGCAGGTAGAGAGTGAGGATGGAAAACGCATAAGGTGGGAATAGAAGTAGGTTACTGAGCGGGCTGAGGAGCTGGCGCGGGCGCCGTGGGGGCAGGCTGCGTCAGTGGCACGCCGGCAGCCTCGGCTTCTTCGCGCAGCTTGCGCTGGCGTGCCTGCTCCTGGTCGCGCAGCTGGTCTTTCTCTTCCTGCGTGATGGGCGGGTTGTAGGCGATAAAGTCGAAGTCGGTGATGAGCAGCCCAAAGGGGTTGGCTTCGGAGCGGTCGGTTTCGACGAGGGAGAACTTGGCGCCCAGCGGCTTGCTCTGGCTTTGCTGGTCGCCGATAAACACGGTTTGCTTGATGTAGGCCCGGCCCGTAATGGGGCGGTGGCTCATGTCCAGGCGAATGCTGTCCACGGTCACGGCCTGGCGGGCACCGTAGCGGATGTAGTTCTGCAGCACCTGGCCGCGCTGGAAGCTCTCGAACAGAAAACGGCCCCCGCGCTCCTCAATCAGGGGCAGGCCCGCGTCGAGGTTGTGCTTGAAGGAGTACTGGTC
>DASVTG010000493.1:0-5338 GCA_036387695.1 Hymenobacter sp.
ACCAACGGCTGGTCGCGCAGCACCTTATCCCAGCAGCTCCAGGCTCGGGCTTACGAAAGCACCGTGCGGGCCCAACACAACTTTCCCAGTAGCCTTCCCGCCGCCCAACTCCCGGCGGCCACGCTGGCCCTGAAGGATGAATACACCTTCGGCTTCCTGGCCCTTACGCCCGAGCATTCGGAATACGAGTTGGAACAGGCCCTGCTGGCTAATGTGCGCCGCTTCCTGATAGAGATGGGCGGCGACTTCACCTTCATCGGCAACCAGTACCGGCTGGAACTCGAAGGCCAGGAGTACTTCATCGACTTGCTGCTGTTTCACCGCGAGCTGCAATGCTTAGTGGCCGTGGAGCTGAAGATTACCGAGTTCCAACCCGAGCACGCGGGCAAGATGAACTTCTACCTTTCCCTGCTCAACGAGCGGGTGAAGAAGGCGCACGAGCAGCCCAGCATCGGCATCATCATCTGCCAAAGCAAGCAGCGCACGGTGGTGGAATTTGCCCTGCGCGACGTGAACAAGCCCATCGGCGTGGCCACCTACACCCTCACCGATACCCTCCCCGCCGAGCTGCGCCCCTTCTTCCCCAGCAACGAGGAACTGGTGCAGCGGCTCGACGCCGTAACGGCCGCATTGCAAGGCAGCAAGTAGCCCGCTGATGCCCCGCCAGTTCCTCGCCTCTGTTTTCCGTGCGTGAGTCCATGTCCCTGCCTTACCCCGCTGCCGACGTGCTCCTGGTGCTAACCAAAACGCCCGCTGACTTCCGGCTGGCCCAAACCGAGGGCTGACACCGCATTCCCACCAGCACCCGCCTGCCGGGAAATTTGCGCGACGGGCAGGCGAAAACCATTGCTTTCTACTTCCCCGCCGCCTTCAAAGAGCTAAAGTTTTCGGTGCGCTACTACGCCAATATCACGCGGGTGGAAATCGTGGAGCGGGCCGTCTTGTTTCCGGCAGAAACGCCCAACTCCCGCTCGGGCAGCCTGTACCACAAAATCTCCTTCGGGCCGTTGCAGGAGCGCACCGCACCGCTCGTCAGCCACCGCGGGCGGCGCTTGCTGTTCGTGCCCACTACCGGGGCCAAGTTTCGCGAAGCCGAGGAAATCAACGACCTTTTCCACGAAAGCCCGCTCGAAGACCGGCTCTGGCAGGCGCTGAAGGCCCGGCAGCTGCCCGCCGAGCGCCAGTTTCATTTGCCGGCCAACGGCAAAAACTGGATTTGCGACTTCGCCTTTTTCTGCGCCCAAGGCCACATCGATGTGGAATGCGACGGCGACACCTACCACATGCCGCCCGAGCGGGTTGGTTACGACAAGGCCCGCAACAACGAAATCGCGGCCGGCGCCGGCTGGGACGTGCTGCGCTTCACCACTCGCCACCTCATTGAGCAGATGCCTTGGGCCCTGGGCCTGATTGAGCAGCAGATAAACCGCCGCGGCGGCCTGCGCGACGCCCGCACCGGGGCCGTGCGCTACGTGGGGGAGCCGCGCGGCGGGCAGCTCGGGCTGTTTGGCGGGGCACTGGGGTAAGCTTCACGTATAGAAAAAGGTGGTTTGCTTTACATGTCTTCGGCCACCTGTAAAGCAAACCGGACTTTCTTATACATATGGGCTGCTAATCAGTTGGCGGCCCCCGGCGGCCTGCTCCAAAACCACAAACTGGGCAAGACCAACTACTACGTCAACCAGTCATTGTATGACCTTCTGGCCCAAATGGAGTAACCCGAGCCTCCTGTTCTGAATTGACGCAGAGTGCCGCGTGCGCGTAGCCGAGGACTTCGGCGAGCTCAGCGGCGCGAATTACGGCGTGTAGCGCTTCCCCGGCCAGCCCCTGTGGCTCCCCCAGCGGCCGGAGTGGTGGCCGAAGGTGGAGAATCTGATAACACAGGCAAGATTACATACTTGCAAATAATAAACGATATAATTGCTAACCAGTCTTTCTAGACGCCCTATTATCATTTCGTAGCTTCGCGCATTGGTGAGCCTTTTGCTCAGC
The DNA here is from genome assembly GCA_036387695.1 of Hymenobacter sp. GTDB lineage: Bacteria > Bacteroidota > Bacteroidia > Cytophagales > Hymenobacteraceae > Hymenobacter. Next base: position 1,993 of record DASVTG010000493.1, read on the forward strand.
TTTATGAAAATGGCACAAGCAACTGATTATTCTAAATTTCTACAAATCGAAGGGGATAAAATTTTTGTCCCTCTCAAAAACAAGATGCTCAAGCTCACACCCGAGGAGCGGGTGAGGCAAGAGTTTATCCATATCCTACTTACAGACTACCATTTCATAGCCGAACAGATGGCCCAGGAGGTCAAGGTTAGCAACTCCAAGCGCGGGCAAGGCAACGCCCGCGCCGACATTGTGATATGGCGCTCTAAAGAAGATAGAAAGGCAAAGAAAAGCCCTGTTATCGTGGTGGAGTGTAAAGCTCAGCAAGTCACCATCCGAGAGGAAGATTACTATCAAGGGATGAACTATGCGGCGTGGGCCGGGGCTGACTTTTTCGTGACGACCAACCAGAAGGAAACCAAGTTCTTCCGGGTGGTGAAGGGCGAGATACCGAAACGGCTGGATGAAATCACTGCCATTCCAAACGCGGCAGAGGTCGGCAACGAAAAGAAAATTCAGGCGCTCCTGACCCAAACCAAGCAGTTCACCCGCGACGATTTTTCTCGGCTGTTGTTCAAGTGCCACAACATTATCCGCAACAATGACAAGCTGTCGCCGGAAGCGGCTTTTGACGAGATTTCCAAAATCCTGTTCATGAAAATTCGCTATGAGCGGGAACAGGCCCGCAAGCGCAGCATTTTCTCCCGTGCCGAGTTTGAAGAGCTGCAACGCCACGATGCCAAAGTGCGGCCCGCGGAGGAAACCCGCAAAATGCCTTTTTACCAGTACTTGTTCGAGCAGACTAAGCGCTTCTTCGCGGCCGACGAGTTATTTGAAACTACTGACACGCTTAAAATCCGTGAGGCATCGTTCCTGCAAATCGTTAAAGAGCTGGAGAAGTACAACCTTTCCGACACGTCGGACGACGTGAAAGGCATTGCCTTCGAGAAGTTTCTTGGCAACACGTTCCGGGGCGAATTGGGGCAGTTTTTTACGCCCCGGCCAGTGGTGGACTACATCGTGGACATTCTGGACCCGCAGGAAGGCGAAACCATTTGCGACCCCTGCTGCGGGTCGGGCGGGTTTCTGATTAAAGCCTTTGAGTACGTGCGCGACCACATCGAGCGCCACGTGCAGGCCGTGAAAGAAAAGGTGAAGGAAGAATATTTCACCGACGAGTTCAACCAGCTTCCCGAAGCCGAGCAGGAAGCCACCACGGCGCAAGTTGAAGAGCTGTTCGGGCAACTCAATGCCGAGTTGGATTTGCAGAACCCCGAAAGCCGCTTGCGCCGGCTGTCTTACGACTGCATTTTTGGCACCGATGCCAACCCGCGCATGGCCCGCACGGCCAAGATGAACATGATTATGCACGGCGATGGGCATGGCGGGGTGCATCACCACGACGGGCTGCTGAACGTGAACGGTATTTTTGACGGCCGCTTCGACGTTATCCTGACCAACCCGCCTTTCGGCTCGCGTGTGGACAAGAAGCTGGAAGTGCAGGAAAGCGACCTGCCCACCGCCGAGAAGCTAGCCCATTACACCGAGCGCTACGGCCCCGACTACGCCGAAAAATCCCTGGGCCAATGCCAGGACAAAGTAGGTGAATCGGTACTCGACCTGTTTGATATCGCAAAGGAAACCGGCCAGAGCCAGACCGAAGTATTGTTTCTGGAACGCTGTCTGAACCTGCTGCGGCCGGGCGGGCGCATGGGCGTGGTGCTGCCCGAAGGAGTGCTCAATTCATCGTCGTTACAGCGGGTGCGCGAGTTTATTGAGGACCGCGCCAAGCTGCTCAACGTCACCAGTATTCCGCAGGACGTGTTCATGGCGTCGGGAGCCACGGTGAAGCCTTCGGTAGTGTTTCTCAAGAAGTTCACCGACGAGGAAGCCACCACCTACGCCGCCTTGCAGGCCGAGGAGCACGCCACCGCCATGCGCGACTACGGCCCCCGGCTCGACGCGCTCAAAACCGAATATGATGCCCGCCGGGCCGACTACAAAGACGCGGCCTTTGCTGCCGACCGCAAGGCCCTCGACCGCACCTACCGGCAGCAAAAGGCCGAACTGGAGGAACGCCTGGCCGCCCAGGTGCGCCAGGCCGTGAAGCAGCGCTTCAGCTACCCCGTGCCGATGGTGGAAGTAGAAAACGCGGGCATCAGCAGCACGGGCACCGTCATTGAGAACGAGTTGGTGCCGGTAGCCCAGGAGTTTCGGCAGTACCGCCTCAGCCACCGGCTGTGGCAGAACCGCTACGAGCTGGTGAAGTACCACCTGCCCGAAACCGCCGCCCCCGCGGCCCTCGTGCGCATCATGCTCGGCGAAGACACCCCGGCCTACGGCCGTGCCCTCGAACCAGCAAATTTTTAGCGAGCCTGCCGGCGACTTCCGCCCTCCGGCAGGCCGACCCCCATCCTACGCGGCTACTGACCTTTTTGGAATGGGTTAGCTTAGCAAACTGGAGCGTCCGGTTTGCGCTCGAAAACAACTTTGCGTACAACCCAGCTTACCCGCTCTGGCCCATCGGCTCGTTTCTGCTGCGCAGCCGCGAAGAGGTCATTATCCAGGACGACGAAACGTATCAGCGCGTCACGGTGCGCTTTGGCGGGCAAGGAGTAGTGCCCCGCACCGAAGGGCTGGTAAAAGGCAGCGCCATTGGCACCAAACGCCAGTTTCGGCTTCGGGCGGGGCAGTTTGTGCTTTCCCGCATTGATGCCCGCCACGGCGCGATGGGCATTGCCCCGCCTGCCCTCGACGGAGCCATTCTCACCAACGATTTCCCCGCCTATGACCTCGACCCTGCCCTGATTGACCCGCGCTTTTTTGAGTTGGTCACCGGCACGGTCGCCTTCATTCGCTACTGCCGCAATTGCAGCACCGGTACCACTAACCGGCAACGCCTCGATGAAGCCCTGTTTCTGGAAGTAACAGTGCCCCTACCCCCGCTCACCGAGCAAGCCCGCCTGGTAGCTGAGTATGAGCAGCAGGCGCAAAGTGCTGGGCAGAAACGGGCGGAGGCGGAAAGCTTTCACGCCAAAAGCGACAAATACCTTTTTTCACGCTTGGGAGTCCTGACAACCGAGAAACCCCAGCGGCGGGGCATCTGGCAGTTTATCGGTTCCGGCCAGCTTTCCCGTTGGGACCCACAGTTTCTTTTTGGCAATCTTAAACTCGTTTTCACCTCTCCGCCCGTCAAGCTGCGTCAACTTATTGCCCGGTTTATGAGCGATAGCAGTGGGAGAGCTATTCGGGTAGACCCTCAAAGTGAGCCAAACAGCATATTTCACTACTTGGGACTTGAAAATATCGAGAAAAACAGCGGTGAATTAGTAGCTCTGCCTACTATCAAAGGCGAGGAAATAAAAAG
>DASVTG010000494.1:0-3029 GCA_036387695.1 Hymenobacter sp.
GTAGGTTTTGGCGAGCAGCACGTCGGCGGGGTCAATTTCGGCCAGCAGCAGGGCTTGGAGGTGGGCCCGTTTGATGGCCGTGGTGGCGTGGCCAAACTTCTGGCGGATGCGGTCCTGGTTGGTGCGCACGATGGGCCGCATCTGCCCGTCCACTATCTGAATGTTGCGCAGCGGCATGCCGGCGGCGTTAATGTTCTCGGCCAAGCCCAGGCGGTGAAACACCTGCATGGCGTTGGGGGCCATCCAGATGCCGGCGCCGAGCGGCAAAATTTTGGGCGCGGCTTCACACACTTTCACCGCAATGCCCCGCTGTTGCAGCGCCACGGCCGCCGTGAGCCCGGCGATGCCGCCGCCAATAATGAGGCCGGGTTGGTGCATGGGAGCTGCCATTTGTAGAGCAACAAATAAACCCCGAAAGCGGCTTTCCGGCACACGGTTGCGAGGTGATTGTAAACCAGCCGATAGTGCCAGGGCTCAGCTCAGCAGTACCGGCGCCAGTCCGTCAGCCAATAGCGTTTTCGTGGCTCAACAGTAGTAACCTTCTGGTGCATGCGTGGGTACGGATTCTCGCAATCGGTTGGTAGGCATGAGCTTACTTCCTGTGGCTTGGTTGTGAGGGCGTTGTTGATGGTCGGCTTCGTCCCGGCGCCGGGCGGCCCCAACGCGATACCGATTGGCCCTGAAATTCGCTATCCATCATTCCATTTCTTATGAAGCACGAACACATCGACGAGCAGTCCGGAGCAAGAGCCAATCATCCTACCCAGTCGGCGGCCGTCATTCTGAGAAACGCATGCCTGCTGGGCCGACGGGCAATGGGCATGCTGTTGTTGCTCGGCGCACTGCTGAGCGGCTGTGCCACTTCCAAGCCGGGGCCGGCCGTGCAGCGCAAGGTGCAGGGCAAAACGTACGTCATTATCGGTGCTTCCAGCGGCTTTGGCCGGGGCATGGCCGAGCAGTTGGGCGCCCTCAAGGCCAACGTGGTGCTGGCCGCCCGCCGCACCGAAGTGCTGGAGGAAGTGGCCACCAAAGTTCGGGCGGCCGGTGGGCAGGCCCTGGTCGTGACCACCGACATCAGCAAGCCCGAGGACGTGCAGCGCTTGGCCGACGCCGCCGTGCAGCAGTTCGGGCGCGTGGACGTGTGGGTGAACGACGTGGGCGTGGGCGGCATCGGCAAGTTCTGGGAAATTCCCCTGGCCGACTATTCGCAGATGATAGACGTGAACCTGAAGGGAATCATCTACGGCAGCCAGGTGGCCGTCAAGCTGTTTCAGCGCCAGGGCCAAGGCACGCTCATGAACCTGGGCTCGGTGGAAAGCCACGTGCCGCTGGCCTACCACGCCGTGTACGCCTCCACCAAAGGCGCCATCCGCAACCTCGACCAAGCCCTCAACCACGAGCTGCGCCTGCAGGGCTACAAGAACATCGAAGTGGTAACCATCGAGCCTTGGGCCGTGGACACGCCGTTTTGGGGCCACTCGGCCAACTACAGCGGCGGCACGCCCCGCATGGCCGCCATGGACCCGCCCTCAAAAGTGGTAAATGCCATGGTGCGCTCGTCGGTGCGGCCGCGGCAGGAGCTGCCTGTGGGCTGGAAGGCGCGCGGCGCGGTCATTTCCAAGCGGATACTGCCTCACTTCACCGAGCGGGTGTCGGCTAACATTGCCCACCACTACCAGATGGAAACGGCGCCCCCGGCCCCCACCACGCCGGGCTCCCTGTACCAGCCCCAGCCCACCGGCCGCGGCGTGGACGACGGTGTGCGCCCCCGCATGAAAGCCGAAAAACGCCAGCGCAAAGGGCCCAAAAATGCCAACGCCGCGCTGTAGTCAGCCCGAGCAGCTTTTAACGCAAACAGCCCGAAAACCTCTTCTGCTAAAGGAGATTTTCGGGCTGTTTGCTTGTGGAGCCGATTATTGGACTCGAACCAACGACCTGCTCATTACGAATGAGCTGCTCTACCAACTGAGCTAAATCGGCTTGTTTCCCGGCCAACGTTTTGGAAGGGAGTGCAAAGATTGGAAGGGAGTGCAAAGATAGGTACGGCGCCGGAAGCAGCGCAACCGCGGCCTTGGAAAAATTTAGTAACCCCGCCGCCGAGTCGGCGTTTGACCAAGGACCAACTTCTTGCCCCATGAAACTACTGCCTTCCCTTGGCGCCGGCTTGGCGGGCGCCGTCGCCCTCACCGCGCTGCACGAAACCGTGCGCCACCTGCGCCCCGAAGACGCCCCGCGCATGGATGTGCTGGGCATGCGCGGCCTGCGCAAGCTGCTGGGCAAAGCCGACCTGCCGCAGCCCGACAACGACACCCTGTTTGACATGACCATGGCCGGCGACGTGCTTAGCAACGGCTTGTATTACAGCTTGGTGGGCAGCGGGCGCCACGCCCTGCGGCGGGGGCTGCTGTTGGGAGTGGCCGCTGGGGTGGGTGGGGTGCTGCTGCCCGGCCCACTGGGCCTGGGCGAAGCACCCAGCAACCGCACCCCGCAAACGCAGGCCATGACCGTGGCGTGGTACACCGTGGGCGGGCTGGTGGCCGGCCTGGTAGGGCAGGCCTTGCGCAAGCAGCGCCGCTAGCTTTTCCTTGAGCTTGCGCCCTCCGGGTACAACCGAGTAGGCTGTTGCTCCTCGCGAAGCAAGGCACCAAATACGGGCTCAAGTATGTTGCCCAACTGACCGTCATCGGGCGCCGGCTGTACCTTGCGGCGGCATTTACGTTTCAGGATTTATGCGTTTCTGGCTCATCTTCATTCTTCTCTTTTTTGCGGTGCGCTACGTGCTGCCCATCGTGTTGCGCCTGGTGCTGACTGGCTTTGTGCGCAAGCAGATGCGCAACGGCGGCTTCGTGGTGCCGCAGGCGGACCTCGACCCGGACCCAACCCCGGGCAAAATCCGGGTGGACTATGTGCCGCCCGCGCCTTCGGAAAAAGAGAAGCCGCAAAGCTTCAAGGGTGGCGAATACGTTGACTTTGAAGAGGTCAAGTAGTCGCGCAAGGTTACGCAAGGGGAAAAGAGGTTTCGCAAAGTA
>DASVTG010000495.1:0-4125 GCA_036387695.1 Hymenobacter sp.
GGACCTGAGAACGAGAGCGTTGAAGAGGGAAATTTGCGCGTTTAATGCACCACGCTGTAAGGGATGCTGGCGAGGGCCTTTTTTTCGGCGGGAAGCTCCACGCCGAGCAGGTCGTGCACGCTTACCCGGATTTTATTGGAGAGTTGGGTGATGGGCAGGTCGTTGCTGTCGTAGCCGAACGGGTTCTCGATTTCGTTGCCTATCATTTCCAGGCCCAGCATGGCGTAGGCCCCAATCATGGTGATGGGCACCATCCACCAGCCGCACGAGTCCACCAGCACCAAAGGCATTATCATGATGAACACCGTGATGTAGCACTTGATGAAGAAGCTGTAGGAGTAGGGAATGGGCGTGGACTTGATGCGCTCGCAAGTGCCGTTCACGGCCATCATGCTGAGGTAGTGCTGCTTGATGTTGACGAGGTGAATGGGGTCGAAAATCTGCACCTGGCGCAGCTGCTCCACGCTTTCCATGAGCACGGCAATGATGGTGGAAGCCACGCTTTCGGCTTTCTGGAGGCGCTCGATGATGTCGGGCGTGGCTTCCATCTTGTCGAAACGGACGCGGTTGCGCAGGCTGCCTTCCACGGCAATGGGGAAGTTGGAGATGAGGGCGGCAAAGTAGCGGCGGCTGGACTTGGCCTCGCGGGGCAGCAGGGCGTTCATTTCCATGGCCAGGCCCCGGCACTGCGACACGAGCACGCCCCACACCTTCCGCCCTTCGTAGTAGCGGTCGTAGGCCGTGTTGGTTCGGAACACCAGCAACAAGCTGAGCAGAATGCCCAGAATGGATAGGTATTCGCGCCCAATGCGGACGTTGAGCGTGTGGAAATCGAGGCTGATGACGGCAATGGCCGAACCGTACAGCCCCACAAGCGCCACGCGCTTCAATAATAAACGGATAACGGCGGAGGCGTGAAAGTGCCCAAGAGCCCTCCACCAGTCTCCCCCCTGATAAACAATCATCGGTATAGTAAATTTTTAGTCCTGCAACGGCAAAGCAATGGAGGCGGTTTTGGGCCGTCTTAATAAATAATAAATCGGGCCTTGGGCTACGGCCCTGCTGTGGCGCTTATCACAGGTCGTGCCACTTTCGGCGGCTAACGCGCTCATCCGGGGGGTGAGCTTGTGCGGGAAGGGTGCAACGGCGCCAATGCCGTAAGCAGCGGCGTTTTTAAGGTCTCCAGACCGATGCAAAAAATAGTTGAAAAAAGCTAGTGCCCCGCGCCTTATGACTCAAACGGGCGTGCAAAAGTACGCCAATCGCCTCTGCATACTACACAAATTGATAAAATAAGTACCACCTCCTGGCTCTCTGCTCCGTGGCGCACATACGGGCCGGGCGTTGTGTTCCGCGGTGGGCGGTTTTCTTTGTGCTTCACTTACGCTCGGCATGGAATTACTAAAGCATTTTTTCGACATCGTGCTGCACTTGGACGTGCACCTCAAGCTGCTGGTGCACGACTACGGCAACCTCACCTACCTCATCCTGTTTCTCATCATTTTCACCGAAACCGGGGTGATTGTGATGCCTTTCCTGCCCGGCGATTCGCTGCTGTTTGTGGCCGGTACGCTGGCGGCGCAGCCCAACCCCGAAACCGGCCATTCGCTGCTCAACATCGTGGTGCTGGTGCCGCTGCTGATAGCGGCGGCCTTCATTGGCGACAACCTGAACTACGCCGTGGGCGACTACCTGGGCCCGCGGGTGTTTCGAGAAAACTATAAGTTCCTAAACCGTAAGTACCTCGACCAAACGCAGGCGTTTTACGCTAAGCACGGCGGCAAAACCATCATCATGGCGCGCTTCGTGCCCATTGTGCGCACGTTTGCGCCGTTCGTGGCCGGGGTGGGCACCATGACGTACCGCTACTTCGCGTCGTTCAGCATCATGGGGGCCGTGCTGTGGGTGGTGTCGCTCACGTTGGCGGGCTACTTTTTCGGCAACATTGAGTGGGTGCAGAAGAACTTTACGCTGGTGATTTATGCCATCATTCTGGTGTCGGTGCTGCCGCCGCTGTGGTCGTTTTTGAAAAGCAAGTTTGGCGCACAGCCGGCTGAGCAATGAGCAATGAGCAATGAGCAATGAGCAATGAGCAATGAGCAAAAGGAACGGCGGCTGAGCTGGTTGAGGCACCTTTACTGCCATACTAAATCACATTAGCGCGGTTTCGGCGTCGGTGTACGCCTGCCGGTCCGACGGCCCAGGCGTCCGACCGGTGGTTGCCAGCCCCATCCGGATGCAGCGCCCTACTACCAACCGGTCGGACGCCCAGGGCGTCCGACCGGGGCCCGTACACTGATGACGGAACTGCGCTAGTATGGCAGTAGAGATGCCTCGACCAGCTCAGCTGGCCGTTCCTTTGGCTTTGGCGCTTTGTGTTTTCATGATTATTGGCTGGCCTTCGCTACAACTACACACCCTTCCATCCTTCTACCATGCGTCAATTTGGGCTTATTGGCCGTACGCTCAGCCATTCGTTTTCGCAGACTTACTTCAACCAGAAGTTTTACTCGCTGAGCTTGGCCGAACACCAATACGACTTGTTCGAGCTGGCCACCATTGGGGAGTTGCCCGTCCTGCTGGCGGCAAACCCCGATTTGGTGGGGCTAAACGTGACGGTGCCTTACAAGGAAACCGTGATGACCTACCTCGACGATTTGGCGCCTTCGGCCAGCCACGTGGGCGCGGTGAACGTGATTGAGCGCACCGCCGACGGCCGCTTGCGGGGCCACAACACCGACTACGTGGGCTTCCGCAACTCGCTGCGCACCTTTTTCCCCGTTCCGACGGATGCGCGCGCCCTGGTGCTGGGCACGGGCGGAGCGGCCAAAGCCGTGGCCGTGGCCCTGCAGGAGCTGGGCATTGCGCACTGGCAGGTATCGCGCGACCCATTGGGCCGGGGGTTGACCTACGACGACCTCACGCCCCAACTCGTGGCTGCGCACCCGCTCATCGTCAACGCCACGCCGCTGGGCACGTTCCCGCGGGTGGACGAGTGCCCGCCGCTGCCTTATGACGTGCTCACCGAGCGGCATTACCTCTATGACTTGGTGTATAACCCCACCGAGACGCTGTTCATGGCCAAAGGCAAGGAAGCCGGTGCGCAGGTCAAAAACGGCTTCGAGATGCTGTGCCTGCAAGCCGAAGCGGCGTGGGACATTTGGCACGGAAAATAAAGCGGCGCGAGTAAAGCCGCTGCGTCCCAGGCGCAAGCTGCTGAATGAGCGCTGCTGCGCCGGAAGGCCTTGACGCGCTTGTGAGGCGCCACCAAGTGCAGCTGCTGCGCCTAAGCCCGGTTGCGCCAGCGCAGCAGCGCGTAGCCCAGCACCGCGGCCGCCCCAAACCAGACCAGGTGGTGCCACTCGTGGGGTGCCAGCGCAGCGGCCGCGGCCCAGGGCTGCCCCTGCGCTTGGGCGGTGGAGCTCAGCGTGAGGTACGGCCCGGCGTAGGGCACCCAGCCCACGTGCTCCCAGCGCAGCAGCGTGAGGCCCGCCACCCAGCCCGCCATGCCCACCGCCACGGGCAGCACAAAGCCGTTTTGCCACTTGCTCAGCACGTACTGCACGCCCACTATGCCCAGCGTGGCTACGTAGGTGCGCCATAGCAGCGTGCTGAGCACCCGGAAGGGCGGCGAAAACTGGCCAAGGTGCAGCTCCGGCCGCAGGGCGCTCAGCAAGTAGCCGGCGGCCAGCAGCAGGCCCACAAACAGGAGCTGGGCCAACAGATTGAGTCCCAATAGAACCAGCAGCTTGCTCAACCACACGGGCAGGCGGCCCACGGGCAGCGCAAACAGGTGCTTCCACCCTTCGGCCTGGTTTTCAACGGACACCACCAAGCTGGTGAGCAGCACCACGTACAAGGGCAATAGCACGGCGGCCGTTTGCCAACTCATGCTCGCGTACTTGGCCCAGCCATCCATCCCAGCCGGAATAAGCAGGTGACCTTTGAAGTACATAATGCAGAAATTGAGCAGCACCGGCAAGGCGCCACCGGCCAGCGTGAGCCAGAGCGCCGGCGTGCGGCGCAGCTTCAGCACATCGGCGGACAGGGCACGGCCTAGTTGCACGAACGGGCTGGGTGCGGAAGGTAGCGAAGATGCAGCAGCAGAATTCATGACGCGGCAAG
>DASVTG010000496.1:0-6150 GCA_036387695.1 Hymenobacter sp.
AATTTCCCAGGGCACCAGCTTAAAAAGGAAGTCGAACTTCTGCCACTGGTTGGGCACGGTTTCGGCCCACACGCCGCGGTCTTCGCCTTGCACCGACACCTTCATGTCGTCGACGGGGCAGATGTGCACGTCGGCAAAGCCGGCGGTACGGGCTGCTTCGGCCAGCACCGTGCAATTGGCTTCGTCTTCGGCGCTGTCGGGTAGGTAAACGAGCAGCAGCGTGGCTTGGCGGTCGTTGTTGAGGGCGCGCCAATGACGGAACTGGTCTTCAAGGCACTCAAACAGGCCGTTGGCTTGACGCCCGTCGTCGGACTGGCCGGCTGCCACCAAACTGGCCCATTGCACCACGCTGGTTTCGGGCAGACTGGTGGCCGTGTCGGCGTTAAATTCCAATAGTTTGGGGCCGTCGGCCGTAAAAGCCAAGTCGAAGCGGCCGTAAAGGTGCCAGTGCCGCTCGTCGTTCCAGGAGTGGCACACGGCTTCCCACAGATTGGCCGGGATGGCCAGCCGCTGCAGAAAATCATCCGGGATGGGGTCGGGGATTGATTGCACCAGCATGTCGTACAGCGTGTCGGCGGCTTCCAGCAGGGCTTCGGCGTCGCTCTCGGCCAACTGCACGGCTTCGCGGGCCACGTAATTCTGGCAGGCATCCTCAATGGCCCAGTCCCAGCCCAATGCGCGCACGGCCGGCGATACGTCGCCGGGCAGCGGAAGTAGGTTTATCATTGGCAATGAATAATTATTAATGAACAAGGAGCAATGAACAGGCAGAATCGCCTTGTTCACTGCTCATTGTTCATTGAAAAGACTACCCCCCAAAGCCCCGGAAGCCGCCGCGGCTGCCAAAACCGCTGCTGCGGCCCGAGGGCGCGCTGCTGCGGAAGCTGGGCCGGGGCGAGCTGCGCAGCGTAGAGCGGCTTTCCTGAATGCCGGCGGTGGGGGAGGTGCGCCCGCCCCCGAAGCCGCGGCCGAAGAAGCCGCGCCCGCTTTGACGTTCGCGGGCCACGTTGTTGCGCCAACCCTGGTTGTTTTGCATCACGCCAGGGTTGGCGTAGTAGCCGGCGTTGGGCGTCATGTAGCGGCCCGCCATGAAACCGATGCCGCTCCACATCAGCACGTTCATCATGCCGTTGCCCTGGGCGTGGTTTTCGGGGTTGGCGCGGCTGTACTCCTGCATCTGGCGTTGCAGGGCCTGGCCTTGCAGGGTATCCACTTTGCCATCTAAGTGGTGCAGCACGGCAGCTACCTCCTCTTTGCCGGCGGGGCGCTCGGCCGTGATTTTCCACTCGCCGGGCTGCACCTCGGTCATTTCCGTGATGACGCCCTGGCTGTAGGTTTCGCCACCCCAACCGGCTTCGGCCCCGTTGCCCTGGGCACGGCTTTCCACGGTGTCGTTGGAATTACAAGCCGGCAGGGCCAAGCCGAGGCTGCTGGCGGCGGCCATCAGCAGCACGTTGCGGCGCCAATCGCCGAGGAGATGAAAATGCTTTTTCATGGAGAAATGGGCGGGGTGGGAGGTTGCTCTAAGATACCCGGTTGGGGCTAAAACCAGCGCGTGGCCAGCTGCATCAGCTGCTCCAAAGCAGCCTGGTCGTCGTGGTCGAAGTCGTTGAGGCGGTCGCTGTCCACGTCCAGCACGGCCACCACTTCGCCCTCTTTAATGATTGGCACTACGATTTCGGATTTGGAATCGGAGCTGCAGGCAATGTGGCCGGGGAAAGCGTCCACGTCGGGCACCAACATGGTTTGGGCTTGTGCCCAGCTGGCCCCGCACACGCCTTTGCCGTGCCGGATGCGCGTGCAGGCAATGGGACCTTGGAACGGACCCAGTACCAATTCATCGCCTTTCACCACGTAAAATCCCACCCAAAAGAAGCCGAATGCCTGCCGCAGGGCCGCGGCGGTGTTGGCCAGGTTGGCGGTGAGGTCGGGCTCGCCGGTGGTGAGGGCTTCGATTTGGGGCAGCAGCAGCTGGTATTGCTCGGCTTTGGTGAGCGTGGTGTCGAGGGCAAGGGTTTCAGCCATGAGGAAATGACGACCGCGAAATGGGGCGGCAAGGTGAGGTGATGAAAGCTCGTGTGGTTATTCGCGAAAAGGACGTGGGCATTACAGCTCGGCGCCTGTGCTGACAACGTTCGGGCTAGAGGTGCTCGTTCACGTACCAGAACAACTCGTCGGGGCCAACTTTTGTGCGGCTGCGCAAGCCGCTGTGCCCCACACGTGGCGCCGCAATGCCCTGGCCCAGCCGCATGGGCGAACGAAACACCCGGATTTCGTCCCAGAGCCCGGCGTGCAGCAGCGCGTTGAGCACGGTGGGGCCGCCTTCCACGAAAACGGACTGCACCTGGCGCTGGTAGAGGTCGGCGAGGACCTGGGGGATGAGGTCGTCGGCCTCGGAAAGCATGACGTGGTCGAGGTTGGTCACGTGGCGGGGCTGCCGGTAGGTGTAGAGCAGCGTGGGCTGGGAGCCGTCGAGCAAGTGGTGCGTGGGCGGCAAACACAGGTTTTTGTCGATGACGAGGCGCGTGGGCTGGGGGCCCGGCCAGTCGCGCACGTTCAGGCGGGGGTTATCGTGCAGCGCCGTGCGCGTGCCCACCAGGATGGCCTGTTCTTCGGCCCGCCACTGGTGCGTGAGCAGGCCGGCTTGCGGCGCGCTGATTTGCACCGGCTGGAAGTAGCGCCCGGCCAGGAATCCGTCCGCCGTTTCGGCCCATTTCAACACGATGTAAGGGCGCTTTTTTTCGTGGAAGGTAAAAAAGCGGCGGTTCAGCCAGCGGCCCTCCGGGGCCAGGAGGCCGGTTTCCACGTGCACCCCGGCGGCGCGCAGCTTTTCCAGCCCACGCCCGTCCACCAGCGGAAACGGGTCGTCGTTGCAGATAACCACCTCGGGCACAGCTTTTTCGATGAGAAAGTCGGCGCAAGGCGGGGTTTTGCCGTGGTGGGCGCAGGGCTCCAGGGTCACGTACACCCGGCTTTGCCGGAGCAGGGCTTGGTCGGCCACGGCGGCTAGGGCGTTTACTTCGGCGTGGGGACCGCCGCACTGCCGGTGCCAGCCTTCCCCAATGATGCGGCCTTGGTGGGTGACCACGCAGCCCACCAAGGGGTTGGGCCGCGCGTAGCCCGTGCCCTGTTGCGCCAAATCCAGGGCGCGGCGCATGAAGGTGGCGTCATCGGTTTTCATGGGCGCGAAGGTAGGAACCGGGCCGTAGCTGCGCGTTGAGACTACATTTGTTTCGATGAACGTCCGTGAATTCACTACCACCCTTGCGGCGTCGCTGCAAGCCGTGTACCCCAAGCGCGAAGCGGAAGCCGTTGCCACGCTGGTGGTGGAGCACCTGCTGGACATGGACGCCCTGCAGCGCATGATGGCCGCGCAGGGACTAGTGCCCCCGGAAGCCCAGGAAGCCCTGGTGCCCCTGCAAGAGCGCCTGCTCGCCCACGAGCCGGTGCAGTACGTGCTGGGCACGGCCTACTTCGAAGGCATGGCGCTGGCAGTGACCCCGGCCACCCTCATTCCGCGCCCGGAAACCGAGGAGCTGGTCCGGGTGGTGACGCAAGAGTTGCGCGGGCGGGCAGGGCTGCGGGTGCTCGACGTTGGCACGGGTTCGGGCTGCTTGGCGCTGGCACTGGCCCGCGCGTTGCCCGGGGCTCAGGTGCTGGCGGTGGACATCTCCGAAGAAGCCCTGGCAGTGGCCCGTCGCAATGCCGCCCGCTACGCTCCGAGCGTGGCTTTTGAGCAAGTCGACATTCTGCTGTCAGTGCCCGCCGACGTGGCCCCCGGCACCTTGGAGGTGTTGGTGAGCAACCCGCCTTACGTGCGCGAAAGCGAGCGGCCCCTGATGCGCGACAACGTGCTGGCCTGGGAGCCCGCCACTGCGCTATTCGTGCCCGACGCGGACCCCTTGCTTTTCTACCGTCGCCTCTGCGTGGTGGGCCAAGAACTGCTTGCCGCAGGCGGCGGCTTGTATTTGGAAATCAACGAAGCGCTGGGTGATGAAACTGCGGCTCTGCTGCAAGAGCACGGCTTCGCCGACGTGCAGGTGCTGCCCGATATGTTTGGCAAAGCCCGGATTGTGCGAGGAAATCGCGGCTGATTTTGCCAGCGGCACGCTCGATTTAATCAATTGAAAGCTGCCGAATTGTGGAGCGGTATGGTTGGGATTTTCGGCCTGCTTTTGGGGAATTTGCACGCTTAAACGGATGCTGGTATAACCAAAATCTATCGAACATGCCGGCCGATTTTGGCGTTATTTGCGGAGCAAACGTATCCAAAGTTTCACTCATTTCAACCAGATTCCCATGAGCCAAGAGCAAGAAACCACGGCCGGCCACACGCCGGCGGACGGCACCGGCACGGCAGTGAACGGAACAGGCAGCTCGCAGGACGGCCGCATGGCCGCCGGCGAACAAGCGCAAACGCTGACTACTCGCCAGGGCCACCCCGTCTACGACAACCAGAACTCGCGCACCGTGGGCAACCGCGGCCCCGTGACGCTGGAAAACTACCAGCTGCTCGAAAAAATCAGCCACTTCGACCGCGAGCGGATACCTGAGCGCGTGGTGCACGCCCGCGGCGCCGGCGCCCACGGCGTGTTCGAGGCGTACGGCAAAGTGGGCGACGAGCCAATTGAGAAGTACACCCGCGCCAAGCTGTTCAACACGGCGGGCAAAGAAACGCCGGTGTTCGTGCGTTTTTCCAGCGTGATTCACGGCGGGCACTCGCCCGAAACCTTGCGCGACCCGCGCGGCTTCGCGGTCAAGTTCTACACCGAGGACGGCAACTGGGACTTGGTGGGCAACAACCTGAAGGTGTTCTTCATCCGCGACGCCCTCAAGTTTCCGGACATGGTGCACTCGTTGAAGCCCGACCCGGTGACCAACCGCCAGGACGGCGGCCGCATCTTCGACTTCATGAGCAACACGCCCGAGTCGGTGCACATGCTCACCTTCCTGTTTTCGCCCTGGGGCATTCCGGCCAACTACCGCCAGATGCAAGGCTCCGGCGTGAACACCTACAAGTGGGTGAACAAAGACGGCGTGGGCGTGCTGGTGAAGTACCACTGGGAGCCCCTGCAAGGCATCAAGAACCTGACCCAGCCCGAAGCCGAAGCCATTCAGGCCAAAAACTTCAACCACGCCACCGAAGACCTGTTCGAAGCCATCGAGGCCGGCAACTTCCCTAAGTGGGAGCTGCGCGTGCAGATTATGGCCGACGGCGACCACCCCGAGCTGGACTTCGACCCGCTCGACGACACCAAGCTGTGGCCCGAAGACCAGTTCCCGCACCTGCCCGTGGGCCTGATGACCCTGAACCGCAACCCCGACAACTACTTCGCCGAAGTGGAGCAGGTGGCGTTTGGCACGGGCGTGCTGGTGGACGGCCTGGACTTCTCGGACGACAAAATGCTGCAAGGCCGCACCTTCTCGTACTCCGACACGCAGCGCTACCGCGTGGGCACCAACTACTTGCAGCTGCCCATCAACGCGCCCAAAAAGCACGTGGCCACCAACCAGCGCGACGGCCAGATGACCTACCACGTGGACGCCGCGCCCAACCAGAACCCCCACGTGAACTACGAGCCCAGCTCGCTCAACGGCCTGGTGGAGTCGCCCCGGGCCGGCGCCGAGCACGAGCCGCTGTACCAGGCCGCCCGCCTGGTGCGCCAAAAAACCGACCGCCACGGCGACGTTGACTTCAAGCAAGCCGGCGAGCGCTGGAACCTGCACAACGACCTGGAAAAGGAAGACCTGATTAACAACCTGACCGACGCGCTGAGCGCCGCGACTCCGGAAATTCAGGACCGCATGGTGGCGCTGTTCACCAAGTGCGACGGCGAATACGGCCGCCGCTTGCGCGAAAGCCTGCAGAACGTGGCCCAGAACCCCAGCGCGGCCAGCAGCCGCTACATGGGCGGCCGCTCCCGCCACGCCAACGGCAAGGACGCGCAAGCCGTGCGCCAGGCCGAGGAAATGGCCCACGACGCCAAGCCTTACTAGGCAGGCCCGTGCGCAACAAAAAAAGGGCTCCCCGCGCGGGGAGCCCTTTTTTTGTTGCTTTATTAAATGGGAAAGTAGGGTCAGGAAAGGACCTTGGATTTCGCGGCTTTGGGAGAAAAGCGTTTCCAGTAGAGGTAGGGGCTGACCTTGAGA
>DASVTG010000497.1:0-3770 GCA_036387695.1 Hymenobacter sp.
GGGTCGTGCGCAGGTCCGTGAGCGAGCGTTGCAGCTCGCCGGTGCGCTGCGCTACCTGGTGTTCCAGCGTCTCGTTCTGAGCGGCCAGCAGTTCTTGCTTCTCCTGCTCCTGGGCCAGGGTTTGGGCCGACAGGCGCTCGACTTCGCCCAGCTTCACTTGCAGCAGCTCGGCATCCAGCGCAAACTCGCGGGCCAGAAACAACGAGATGCCCAGCGCCGGCAGCGCGAAGCCTAGGACGAGCGTCAGATTCTGCAGGAACAGCAAAGAATGAGAACCTAGTAGAACATATAAGAGCGTATAGGCCAGCCCACTTACCATGCCGCTAGCAAAGCCCACGGCAACCAGCCAAGCCCCCCGCTGGCGCTGGCGCACAGCCCGCACCGTTAGGCGTACCTGCTCGGCCAAGTGGACCACTACCACGAAGGTCCACCAAAAGTCAACCGCCTGATACGAGATAAACACTACAAACAGAACCGCCAACACGGCGTAATTCAACCACAACGCCTCATAGAATCGACCTGGCCGACTTTTGAAGAGGGCGTGCAAGGCCCGAATGGCCCATAGTCCATTCATGGCGGCCAGCAAATTGGATATCACAATTATTACCAGAAATACCGGCCACGAAAGCGGCAGTACCCGAAACAAGTAAGCCGTCAACGAACCCAGCGCGGCTGTGAGAGCGAAAAGCGCGAAATACAGATTGGCCCGTTGGCTGGGGTTGTAATGGAAAAAGGCAAAGTGCAACACGGCCAGCAGGATGGAGAACCCCATCAACACCACAAAAACCAGGGCGCTATCCTTTTCCTGGTCCCGGTTTTCCCAAAAGTGGTGCGGCGCAATTAGAGATAACCTCAAAAGCGGCGCCTGGGCCATGCCGCCCAGCAATGGCCCTTGCCAGGGGGTGTAACGCACAGCCAGTACTTGGTCCCCGGCCGGCCGGCCGGCCAGCACCTCGCCGGGCTGGGGTAAGCGGGGCTGGGGCTCCACCCGGGCGGGGTCGGCGTCGACCTTGCCCTGACGTGTGAGCAACTGGCCGTTGAGATACACCTCGCAGGCCCCGAGCAAAAACGTATAGGCCAGCAATTCACGCTGACGCAGGCTGTCGCCGAGGCGGAAGCGCAGGCGCAACCAGCTGATGCCTTGGCCCAAGGCCGGGGGCAACTCCCGCCGGGGCCGGGTAGGGTTGAGCGTGTCCCAGCCGGCAGCGCGCTCGTCGAAATTGGGCCGGGCCCAGGCGGGGTTGTCGCCGGGGCGGTAGCGCCAGCCGTGAGCCAGCAGCAGGCCAGTGGCGGGCAAACGGGCGATGCGCAGCACGGCCGTATCGGCGGGCAAAGGGACCGCCGCGGCGCCCTGGGCAAGCAGCAGGCACCAGCCGGCCAGCAGTAGAAAGTAGCGCATTGCAGCCGGGGGTTACCACGCAGCAAGCGCTGCCCGTGGTTGAAATTAACTAAGTGAAAGTTGCGCTTTAAAGAGGCAAGCTACTGCTAAATAGCCTTCTTTCACTTACTTAATATTCCCTCGAATACTACCCTTCGGCCTGCTGTGTTTTGGGGTCGTATTGGCCCGGTCAGCGATGCCCAGTTATGACTTTCTAGCCACTCTTTCACCTCTGCAGTCCCGCCCGCAGGCCGTGTGTTCCGTCTGTTGCGCTTACTGATTTTTGATAGCGCGCAGCAGGTTGGCGAGCGCCGGAGCCGGGTACGCTTTGCCGCGCGACACCACGGCGTCAATCTTCTTGATGTTGGCGATGTTTTCCAGCGGGTTGGCGGTGAG
This sequence comes from Hymenobacter sp., assembly GCA_036387695.1. Classification (GTDB taxonomy): domain Bacteria; phylum Bacteroidota; class Bacteroidia; order Cytophagales; family Hymenobacteraceae; genus Hymenobacter. The sequence continues at coordinate 1,775 of DASVTG010000497.1, forward strand.
CAGCAGCAAGTCCGCGTCTTTGCCCAGGGCAATGGTGCCGGTGCGGCTGGCCACGCCCATGAATTTGGCCCCGTTGATGGTGGCCGCTTGCAGGGCCTGCGCCGGCGTAAGGCCCGCCTGCACCAGCAGTATGAGTTCGTCTTGCAGGGAGGCGCCGGGGTAGATGAAGGAGTTGAACGGGCCGCTGTCGGACCCCGCCAGGATGGGCACGCCCGCCGCCTGCATCAGCGGCACCAAGGTGAAAAACCTGGCTTCCAGCTTCTTGCTGAAGGCCTGGGCCGTGGGCGACTGCTGGCGGGCACTGGCCAGGCGCCGGGTGTAAGTCGCCTGAATCTTGGGGTCGATGTAGGCGCGCAGCGTGTCCTGGCTGTGGTCGTTTTCCGGCAGCTCCGTCAAGGTCTTGCCGATGAAAAGGGTGGGCACGGCCGCCGTTTTGTGCTTGGCCATCAGCTTGAAGATGCGGGCGGCGGCCGCGGGGCTGTAGGTGTCGTACACGGCTGGCAGCATGGCGAATAGCCCCAGCGGCTTGTCGGTTTTCAGGCTTTGCCGCACCAGCGCCGTGAGGCTGTCCTCCTTGCCGGAGCAGGCCTTGAACACGTAGTACAGGTGCTCGGTGGCGTCGAGGCCACGCTTCACGGATTCGCCCAACGTGACGGAGTAGGGCATGTGGCCGGTGGTTTTCAGGCCGCGGCGCTGGGCTTGCGAGATGGTGTTGAGGTAGGCTTCGCCCGAGATTTTGCTGTCGTAAATCTTCACGTAGTCCACGCCCAGCCGCTTGAGCGAGTCCACCGCCGCGCGGATTTGGGCGGGCGTTTCCACTTCCAGCGAGCCCGGCCAGTACGCCTTCGGGCCATCAATCTTGGGCCCCGAGGTGAAAATGCGCGGGCCGGCCAGCTGGCCCGCGCCCATGGCGGCGCGCCATTGGAAGATGCTGGGCGTGAGGTCGCCGCCGGCGTCGCGCACCGTGGTGATGCCGTGGGCCAGGAAGAGGGTCAGGCTTTTTTTGTTGGCCGCCGCCAGACTGTCGCCGCCGCGGAAGTGCACGTGCATGTCCCACAAGCCCGGGATGAGGTAGCGGCCGTTGCCGTTCACGTACTGCTTGGCGGCGTAGCTGTCCTTGTCGGCCTCCTCCAGGCGCACAATCTTGCCCTTCGAAACGGCCACCACCCGGTTGGGCGTAAGCTGGCCGGTGACCACATCCACCACGGTCACGTGGTTGATGACCACGTCGTAAATCTCCAGCTTGGTGGGCCGGCGGGCACACGTGGTGAGCAGCGCGGCCACGCTCAGGCCAATGAGGTATCGGGTCAAATTCATGCGAGCAAGAAGAGTGGAGGCCGCGAACGGGGCCTGCAAAGCTAAGCCGGCAAGCGCACCGTGAATGCGGTGAACTCGCCCTCCCGCGTTTCCACGGTCAAGGTGCCCAGGTGGCCTTTGGTGATGATGTCGTGGCTCAACGAGAGCCCGAGGCCCGTGCCTTCGCCCAGCGGCTTGGTGGTAAAGAACGGCTGGAACACCTGGCCGGCCACGGCTGCGGACATGCCCACGCCGTTGTCGCGCACCTGAATTTCGATGGCCTCGTTCACGCGCCGGGTGCACACGCTCACTTGGGGCTGGTAGCCGGGTTCGCCGGCGCGCGCGCGGTGCCGCACCGCATAAAAGGCGTTGGTGAACAGGTTCAGCAGCGCGCGGCCCAGCTCCTGGGGCGCGGTGCTCACCAGCCCCAGGTTTGGCGCGAAGCTGGTTTGCAAATCAATGAAGGGCAAGGATTTGCCGTTGGCCGGTTGTTGGACTGCCAACCCCAGGTTTTCGCTCACCAGTTGGTTGAGGTCGGTGGGTTCGCGCTGGCTGGTGCCGCTGCGGGCATGGGCCAGCATGTCGGCGATGATGGCCGAGGCGCGCTGCCCGTGCTGGCTGATTTCGTGCAGGTTTTGCTTCAGCCCGGCCATTATCTCCCGTTCCAATCCCGCCGGCTGGGCGGCGCCGGGCCGGCCGT
>DASVTG010000498.1:0-5850 GCA_036387695.1 Hymenobacter sp.
AGTTGCCGTCACCGCCCAACGCCGTGACTTGCACCCACACTTCCTTGTCTTTCTGGCGGATGACGTAGGTATCCGTCACGTGGTCGGTGCTGATGACCCATTTGCCGTGCTTGTAAACTTCGTCGTTGCCCAGCTTGTCGATGGCGGCCCGCTCGACCTTGCCCGAGTGCACCTTCGTGGCGCCCAGGGTCTTGAGCAGGTCCTCGTAGTTGCGCTGAATCATCAGCTCCGAAGCCTTGCGGTCGCCGTGGTCCAGCAGGCGTTGCGACACCTTGCCTTCGACGGCCATCAGGTTTTTGCCGTCGTACACGTAGGAGCGCTCAAAATCATAGGCCTCGCTGTTGCTGGTGTTCACCGTGTAGTCTTTCAGCGGGCCGAGATAGGGGAAGGTGCCCAGCTCCGCGCTGGTTACGGGCACCGTGTTGATGTCGAACGTGGCGGCTTTGGCCGTATCGGGCTGGGCGGCGTCGGTAGCAGCGGGCGTGGTGGCGGCCACTGCTTCGGTGGGAGCGGTGGCGGCTTGAGCGGTTTGCCCGGCGGCCTTGTCTTTGCTGCCGCAAGCGTTGAGGCCGCCAGTCAAGGCCAGGGCAAGGAGAAGGTGACGAAAAGGTTGCACCATGAGAAAAGGGTAATGAAAGCGTTTAAGTGCGTAAATAAAGCTATGCTTCTTGATTCGCGGTTCGGGCAAATTCATTACACGCGTTTGTAGCGACTTTTGTGCATTGTTAATTTATTGCACCCCTGCCCCGCATGGATTTTATTGAACTGACCGTTGAAGCTCCGCGCGAGCTGTCCGACATTCTGGTGGCCGAGCTGGCCGAAGTGGGCTTCGACACCTTTGAAGACAAGGACAACGGCTTCTGCGCCTACACCACCGAAGACGTTTTCAACCCCGACGCGGTGGAGGAAATCATGGCCCGCTACTCGGGCATCGGCGAGCTGAACCACGCGCACCGCGTCATCACCCGCCAAAACTGGAACGCCGAGTGGGAGAAGAACTTCCAGCCCCTCGTCATTGCCGAGCGCGTGTCGGTGCGGGCGCCGTTCCACCCCGAGCCGGCCGGCGTGGACTACGACATCGTCATCATGCCGCGCATGTCGTTCGGCACGGGCCACCACGAAACCACGGCCCTCATGATTGAAAACCAGCTCGACGTGGACCACAAAGGCCTGCGCGTGCTCGACATGGGCACCGGCACGGGCATCCTGGCCATCATGGCCGAAATGCTGGGCGCCCGCCAAATCCTGGCCGTCGACACCGAGCCGTGGACCGTGGAAAACGCCCGCGACAACGCCGCCGAAAACCAATGCCACAACATCGAGTGCCGCCTGGGTGGCGTCGAAACGCTGGCGAATGAGGAGCCCTTCGACCTTATCCTCGCCAACATCAACCGCAACGTGCTGCTCGAAGACATGCATGAGTACGCCCGCCTGCTGCCCAGCGGCCGGCCCATCCTGTTCAGCGGTTTTTACGAAGAAGACCTGGCCAAAATACAGGCGGAAGCCACCAAGCACGGCCTGCAGTACCAGCGCCACCGCACCCTTCGCAGCTGGGTGTCGGCCATCTTCGAGAAAGTGTAGGCCATTGATTTTAAAGATGAAAGTGAGGAGTTAAAAAGTGTGCTTGAATTACCAGGCGCACTTTTTAACTCCTCACTTTCATCTTTTAATTCCTCCTCCCAACTCAGACCACCAGTTTCGGCAGTGGCTTTGACGACTCGCGCACGACCAGCGTGGTGGGCAGCTTCATGGTGCTGGGACCGGTGCTTTTGTGCTTGCGCTCAATCAGTTCGATGAGGCGCTCGGCGGCGAGCTGGCCGATTTCCTGGGCGGGCTGGGTCACAGTGCTCAGGGGCGGGTTGAGCAAGTGGGCCGACTGCGAGTTGGTGAAACTGAGCAGGCCCACCTGGCCCGGAATGTCCACGCCCCGCTCGCGCAAGGCGGCCAGGCAGCCCAACGCCAGCCGGTCGCTGGCCGTGAAAAAGGCGTCGGGTGGCGGCGAAAGGGCCAGCAGCTCGTCCACCAGCGGGCCGGCCTCGTCGGGGCCGAAGGTGCCGTAGCGCACCAGGTTTTCGTCGTAGGGCACGCCGTGCTGCTCCAGGGCGGCGCGGTAGCCGGCCAGGCGCTCCTGCGTGATGCTGAGGTAGGGCGGAATGGTGAGGTGGGCAATGCGCCGCCGGCCGGTTTGGAGCAGGTGCGAGGTGGCGGCGTAGGCCCCGCCAAAATTGTCGGCCACCACCTGGGTCACGGGCAACTCGCCGGCCACGCGGTCAAACAGCACCAGCGGCATGCCTTGGTCGATGAGCGCCTTGAGGTGCGAAACGTCCGAGGTTTCGCTGGAAAGTGAGATGAGCAGCCCGTCCACGCGGCGCGACACGGCCTGCTGAATGTTGGCCACTTCGCGCTCGTACGACTCGTGGGTTTGGAAAATGATGACGTGGTAGCCGCGGTTGTAGGCAATGGCCTCGATGCCGTTGATGGCCTGCGAAAAAAAGTTGTTCGCAATCTGGGGCACGATGACGCCCAGGGCCTTGCTGCTGCTGCCCTTCAGGCTCAGGGCAATGGGGTTGGGCCGGTAGTTGAGGCGCTCGGCGTACTCCATCACCAGCCGCTTGGTTTCGGGGCTGATTTCGTAGCTGTCGCGCAGGGCCCGCGATACCGTCGAGGTGGACAGGTTCAGGGCGTGCGCAATATCCTTGATGGTGACGGGGTCCAAGCGCTTGGGTGTGGGAGGCGAACAATAAGCTGCGGCGGTGGGGCCAAGCGGGCGCGGCCGGCGGCTGTCCCGTTTGCGCTTTCGCAGCGCCCCACCCGCCCAATGTTATTACAAGAGTAACAAAATTCTGGTTAAATACGGGCGTTTCAATCCCGGCCAGGGCCGGCTCAATCCGAAATTTCCGGGCAATGCCGTGGCCGGATGCACGCGCGGGTTCGGCAGCGTCGCCATCTTTGCGGGGTTACCGCGCGGCGAATCCAATTAAGGAAGGCCCGTTGTTGTTGAAAGTGTCAATTATGGATGCAATACGCGTGCAAAAGAGAGTGTTGGCGACCGTGCTGGCGGCCGGCCTGGGATTGGTGGCCTTTGCGCCCCGGCCCACCGAAGAAGGCCTGATGGAGCGCGTTGCGCGGCAGCTCGGCGAATACTACGCCGCCGCCCGCGGCGAAAAAGCCTACCTCCACCTCGACCGCCCGGTGTACGCCACCGGCGAAACTATCTGGTTCAGCGCCTACGTGGTCGACGCCTCGCGCCACCAGCTCGACTCGCTTAGCCAGGTGCTGCACGTGGACCTGCTCTCGCCGCAGCGCAAGGTGGTGGCCCGCCGCACCCTGCGCTTGCAAGGCGGCCGGGCCAGCGGCGACCTGGACATTGCCGACTCGTTGGCGGCCGGCACCTACGTGCTGCGCGCCTACACCAACTGGATGCGCAACGCCGGCGACGAATTCGTGTACAGCCGCCGCCTGAGCGTGTGGCCCGCCTCGCCCCTGAGCCCGCCCGACGTGCCCACCGGCAACACCGCTGCCGCCACCGCCAAAGGCAAAGCCGGAGTGGTGCGCCGGCCCGACGTGCAGTTTTTTCCGGAAGGCGGCTACTTGGTGGAGGGCCTGCCGGCCGTGGTGGGCCTGAAAGCCACCGACGCCAACGGCCGCAGCATCGCCGTGAAAGGCCAGGTGCTCAATGCCCAGAACGCCGTGGTCGTGCCGTCCTTCAGCAGCCGGCACGCGGGCATGGGTCGCTTCGCCTTGGTGCCCGGCGCCGGCCAGCGCTACCGCGCCCGCATTACGCTGCCCGACGGCAGCACCGCCGAGTACCCGTTGCCGGCCCCGCAGCCCAGCGGCTACTCGCTGCACGTGGTGGAAAGCGGCGAAAACTTCCTGGTGGAAGCGCGCTACCGCGGCGCGGCCCCCGCGCCCGGCCCCGTGCAGCTGCTGACGCAGGTGCGCGGCGTGGCGGCCTACCCGGGCCCCCGCACCCTCGCGGGCGACGCCCCCGCCGTGTGGCGCATGCCCAAGAAAAACTACCCCAACGGCATCGTTCATTTCACGCTCTTCGACGGGCAGGGCACGCCGCAGTGCGAGCGGTTGGCCTTCGTGCAGAATGGCACGGCCGCACTCAAAGTAACCGTCACGACCGACCAGCCCAGCTACGGGGCCCACGCCCCGGTGCAGCTGACGCTGAAAGTGACCGATGCCGCGGGACAGCCCGTGGCCGCCAACCTGTCGGTGGGCGTGAGCGACGCCGGGTTGACGGCCATCGACCCCAACGCCGAAACCATTGCCTCGAACCTGCTGCTGACTTCGGACCTGACCGGCCACGTGGAGAACCCCGGCTATTACTTCCGGGAGCAGTCGGCCGCCACGGCCCAGGCCCTCGATGACTTGCTCCTGACCCAGGGCTGGCGCCGGTTTGTGTGGAAAGACGTGCTGGCCGGGCAAGCGCCGCCCGTGCGCTTCAACCCCGAGCGCGACCTTTCCTTGGTGGGGCAGGTAGTGAGCGCGCAGGGCAACCGCCCCATTCCCAACAGCCAGCTGACTTTCCTGCAAACCCGGCCTTCCAAAAACATTGTGACGGCCACCACCGACGCGCAGGGCCGCTTCAGCTTCGCCGGCATTCCGGTGCAGGACACGGCCATCATCACCTTGCAGGCCCGGCGGGCCCAGGGCGGCTCCAACGTCATCATTCGCCCCGACGACGGCCCCGTGCCGGGCACCGCGCCGCTGCCGGGGCTGCCGTCGCTTTCGGCCGCTCCGGCGGGCGTGGCGGCCTTCGTGCGCCGCAGCCGGCAGGCCCAGGCCGCCGACCTGGACCTGCACCCCGAAAAGGCCATTCGCAACATCAACCTGGAAAACGTGGCCGTAACGGCCAAGCGCGAAACCGTGCCCCGCGACGACCCGCGTCGCCTCTACGGGGCCACCGGCGGCACGGTGATTGATTTTGCCAACAACCCGGCCGCGCAGTCGAGCCAGAACATCCTGCAATTTTTGCAGGGCCGGGTGGCCGGCCTCACCGTCAGCGGCAACCCGCCCAACATGACGGCCCAGATTCGGGGCGGCGGCACCCCGCTGTTCATCCTGGATGGCCAGCGGGTGGACGTCGATTTCATCAGCAGCATCGTGCCGTCGGATGTGGAGTCGGTGGAGGTATTCAAGGGGACGGAAGCCGCCATATTCGGCGGCAGCGGCGGCGCCATTGCCATTTACACCAAGCGCGCCAACCCCAACTACAAGGGCGCGGACAAGGGCCCCGCGCCCGGCATTGCCACGGTGAAGCTGCCAGGCTTCTACCAAGCCCGCGAGTTCTATCAGCCGCGCTACAACGCCCTGCTCACCAACCCGCCTGCCGACCCGCGCACCAGCACCCTCTACTGGAACCCTAACGTGCGCACCAACGCCAACGGCCAGGCCGAGCTGCACTTCTTCACCGCCGACGGCAGCGGCACTTTCCAAGCAGTGGCCGAGGGCTTGAGCACGAGCGGCGTGCCCGTGCAGGGCACCGGGACGATGGTCATGCGCGGCAAATAAGTAGGGAGCGCGGTGTAGGGTTTCTGTAGCGGAGGAGCAGGTAAACCCTACGTGCTGAACTCTTTTGAAGTTGCACTCTTGCCCTTTCTTGCTCTTTCGGAGTTGCACTCCGAAAGCTGCCTGATTGCGGAGAGATACTCCGCGTCGTGCGCCCAGTGTCGCCCCCGCGTTGGGGACTGCAAGTCCCCGGTCAGGAGCTTTCGGAGTGCAACTCCGAAAGAGCAAGAGAGTGCAACTCCGAAAGAGCCAAAGGAGCCAAGAGGAGCTTTTTGTAACGGCGCGGGGCAAAATTACCCCGAGTTCAGTCGTTGAATTTATGGCAGAAAGAAG
>DASVTG010000499.1:0-4546 GCA_036387695.1 Hymenobacter sp.
CCATCCGAGTACCCCCAGTTATTGCCCGAGATGTTGTCGCCGGTCAGGCGGGCGTAGTTGCCCCGGGCGCCGGGGTAGGCCACGGCGTCGTTGCTGATGGTAGACCCCGTGGCCGTGCCGCCCACGCCGTCGAAGTTGAGCAAGGTGCCGGCCGCATCGTTGAGGCGGAAGACGGACGCGGTGGTGCCGAACTGCGTTTGCACCGTGATGGGGCCGGGCTGCGCGCCCTGCGGCACTTTAATCCGCAGCTCGGTGCCGGCGTCGTTGCCCGTGTAGTCGGTGACTTCCACGTTGTTGCTCCCAACCGTTACCTTCTTAATCAGGTAAAGGAAGTTACCCGTGACGGTGATGTCCTGGCCGGGGCTGGGGTACTCGTACGAGGCACTGGTGAGCGCCGGCGCGGGCGCCAACACCGGGAAGTCATAAGTCAGCTCGCCGCCCGCCGTCACCACCTGAATCTTGTTGAAGAACTCGGGTTTCACTTTGGCGAACGGGAGGTCGGCCGGGATGGTGACCACGATGCTCTCGTCGGAAAACAAGGCGCTGTTGAACGTGCCGGGCACGCCGTCGAACAGCACCGCTTTGGTGCTGCGCAGCTTAGTGCCTTGAATGACGATGGCCGTGCCCGGGCGAACCCGCGTAATAACGGAATCGTTGGGCGTCGCCAGGTAAGCCCGTAACCCGGTGATGGTGGGAGGGCCGTCGGGATTAAACTCGGCGTCTTCCTTCTCGCAGGAGGTCTGCGTGAAGGCCAGGCCGGTGAAGAGCATCAGAAGGGTAACCTTCGGGAAAATGCCAAATGTCTTTTTCATGATAATTAAAAGCGTTGAGGGGGAAAGCTTAAGACTGGTTCTTAAGGCTATTTGTAGTAGGGAACCGGCTCCTCGCTCAACTTCGGGTTGGTCTGTCTCTCGACCAAGGGGTAAGGCAGCTTGAAGTTGTTGGTCGTAGGCGTCACCATCACAACCGGCACGGGCTCCACTATTCTAACCGCCGCGGCCGGCGTGTAATTGAAGGTGTTGCGGTGCTGCTTGCTGACGTAGGCAATGGCGGCGCTGGGGTTGTAGTCGTTGAGGCGAAGCAAATCGAACCAGAACTGCCCTTCCATGCCAAACTCGGAGCGGCGCTCCCGCAGCATGGACATCGGGTCGATGGACGTAGCCGCCGGCAAGCCCGCGCGCGTCCGCACCTTGTTGAACGAGGCCAGGGCCACGGCGTCGGTGGTCGAGGCGTTGTTGCCCAGGATGGCCTCGGCGTGCGTCAGGTACACGTCCGACAAGCGGAGGATGTAGGTGTTGATGTCCGTGTTCAGGGCGCCTACCTGCCCGTCGTTGCCGGGGGCGGTGGGCCCGCCGATGACGTACTTCTTGAACGCCGGCTGCGTGGCCGTCATGATGTAGCCGTTGGGCAGCGCGGCGGTGGTGAGCTCGGGGTAAAGGTCGGTGTTCATGAACATGGTGGCCTTGCGGCGCACGACGTCGCCATTGGCCTCGAAGTTCTGGTACAGGTCGTACGTTGGGGAGATGTTGTTCCAGCCATCGCCGAGGCCGGTTACCCGGGAGTCGGGGGCTAGGTACGACTGCATGTTGTTCTGCGAGCCCCAGCCGCCGTTGTACACCCACTGCAGGGCGAACAGGCTCTCCGGGTTGTTCTCGTTTTTGCGCAGGAACAAATCGTAGTAATTGGGCATCAGCGCCAGCTTGCTGTTGTTCACCACGTCGGCGGCCATGTCGCGGGCCTTGTCCAGGTCGGCCTGCACGCGGGTGCCGCTTTGGCCCACGCCGGCGCGGGTCAGGTACACTTTGGCCAGCATGCCCTTGGCGCCCCAGCTCGTGACGCGGCCCGGCGTGTCGGTGGCGGGCAGGTTCTCGGCGGCGTAGGTCAGGTCCTCAATGATGAACCGGTAAACGTCGGTGACGGTGTTGCGCGGCACCATGGGATTCTCCAGCAGCGCGCTGTTGTCGGTGATGATGGGCACGGCGCCCCAGATGCGCACCAGGTAGAAGTACGCCGTGGCGCGCATGAACCGGGCTTCGGCCACGGCGCCGTTCTTGATGGCGGCCGGCACCGTAGCGGGCGTGAAGCGCGCCACGTTGTTGACCACCGTATTGGAGTGCGCCACGACGTTGAACAGGCCGCTCCAGCCGTACTGGATGCCGCCTTCGCCTTCGGGCACCGTCAGGTTCACGTAGCCGAAGCGCGGGTTGAAGCTGGCGAAGGCATTGCCGCTCATCGTTTCGCCCACGTCCACGATGAAAGGGTAGTTGAATTCAAACCAGGGCCGGCAGTACAAGCCGGCCGTGACGATGCGCAGTTCCGCCGGGGTCTTGTAGAACTCCTCGATGACGATTTGCCCCTGGGGCGGACGGTCCAGAAAGTCTTTGGAGCAGCTGCTGGCCAGCAAGGTTGCCGCCAAAAGCGAGGCCGTGGTGAGCGTGTTAAATTTCATGGTTGGTGGGTTTTAGAAGTGGTTAAAAACCGATGTTGATGCCGGCGGTGTAAATGCGCTGCATGGGGTAGCGCGCCCAGTCGAAGCCAAAGAGCAGGGGCTCACCCGGGCGGATGGAAGCGCCCACTTCCGGGTCGTAGCCCGTGTAGTTGGTGATGGTGAACAGGTTCTGGACGTTGGTGTACACCCGCAGCGTGCTTACGTGCAGCTTGGTAGCAAAGTCGGCGGGCAGGGTGTAGCCGAGCACGATGTTCTTCATGCGCAGGTAGGAGCCGTCCTCCACGAAGCGGGTCGACACCCGGTTGTTGAGGTTGGGGTTGGCCGCGGGGTTGATGCGCGGGATGGTGGTGCCTTCGTTGATGACGTACACGTTGTTGATGTCCGTGGCCGGCTTGGCCGGGTCAATCAGGCCAATGCGCGCGAAGTCGCTGGTGGTGGCCAGCCGGTTTTGGAAGTTGGCGTTCGGGTCTTCGTACTTCACCCGCGTGTAGTTGAAGATTTTATTTCCGTAGTTGCCGTTCACGAACACGGTCATGTCGAAGCCCTTGTAAGTAACGGTGTTGGTAAAGCCGTACTGAAACTTGGGGATGGGCGAGCCCAGCGTCGTCATGTCCCGCTCGGTGATGACCCCGTCGCCGTCGACGTCCTTGTACTTCAGGTCGCCCACCCAGACGCCGTCCCGGGGATTCACCGTGAGCCCGGCGGGCAGGGCCGCGCCCTCAAAATCGGAGGCCTTGTTGAACATGCCTTCCACGATGTACCCGTAGAATTCCCCAATGGGCCGCCCCACGCGGGTGTTGGAAATGAGGGTAGACCCGTTGTCTACTTTTGACTGCAGGGAAGCCGTCTCCGAATAGAGCGACAACAGCTTGTTGCGGTTCAGCGAGAACGTGATGCCCGAGGTCCAGGTAAAGCCCTTTGCCTCGATGTTGCGGGTGTTCAAGCCGAATTCAAACCCTTGGTTCTGAATCGAGCCAACGTTAAAGAACGGCGACGACAGGCTGCCGTTGCCCGTGGTGCCGGCAAACGCCGGCAGCGGCAAGCGGATGAGCAGGTTGTTGGTCTGGCGGCGGTACACGTCCGTCGTCAACTGAATGCGGTTGTTGAACAAGCCCACGTCCAGGCCGGCGTTGTAGCTGGCCGTTGTTTCCCACTGCGCCTTCCGGTTCGGGATGTTGGCCACCAGGCCGCCCTGGCCGATGCCCGTCGAAGACAGGTTGATAGCGGCCCCGTACACGTAGCTGCCCACGTTCTGGTTGGCTATCAGGCCGTAGCCCAAACGGACCTTCAGGTCGCTGATTTGGCTGATGTTCTTAATGAATTCCTCGTTGCCCAGCTTCCAGGCCAAGGCATAGGAGTGGGTAAGGACACTTCTGTTCTCGGGCGCGAAGTTGGACGAGGCGTCGTGCCGCACGTTGGCGGTGAGCAAGTACCGGTCGAAGAACCCCAGCGTAACGCGTCCGAAGTAGGATTCTAGGGCCCAGTCGCCCCGGCCGCCGCTGTTGGTGTCGGTGCTTTCGTCGCCGGCGCTTATCGTGGTTATCGTATTTGAGGGGAACGCCCGGCGGCCCGCCGCCAGGCTCTGAAACCGGCCCGAGCTGGCCTCGTGGCCCACCATGGCGTTTACGCTGTAAGAGCCTTTAAACTGCCGGTTGTAGGTCAGGAAGTTACGCACAGTCCAGCTAAGGCTCCTCGTGGCGCTTTCGTACGCCGAGTTGGGTTGGCTGGGGATTCCGTTCAACTCGTAGTTGGGAAAGAACTGCTTGTAGTTCGCCATGTCGAAGTTGAGCGAGGCTTCGTTTCGCAGGGTGAAATCCTTGAGAAAAACAATCTCCCCGTAGACGTTGCCGAACGCTTGGTTCCGGTCCGAGTTGTTGGTGTTCAGCGACGCCGCGAATACCGGGTTGGGATTGTAGGTATTGCCCACCGCAATGCCGGTGGGGCCGCCAAAGCTGCCGTCCGGGTTGCGGACGGCGATGTCGGGCGTTTGCTCGAGGGCCGACTTCACCAGGTCGTAGTTGGTGGAGTTGAGGTTCTCGTTGGTGTTGGACAACTGCAGGCTGGTGCCAATCTTCAGGTACTTGGTCGTTTTGTTGT
>DASVTG010000500.1:0-2856 GCA_036387695.1 Hymenobacter sp.
GCCCGAAGGCCAAGCGGCAAAGCAATCGAGAAGTTTGCATAAGAAGGGAGCGTTAAATGTGTGAGAATGTGAGGGCAAAGGTGCCGCCCGCACCCGGAAACTGTTGGCACGTCGCCAGGGTTTTAAAAGCAACGCAATTCAGCAACCGTTGATTGCCCTGTTCATGAACTTCCCACTGCTCAATTGGGATGGGCGCTGAATCCTCCTCAGGCGGGCTCATCTTGTATTCCGCTGCGGATTGTCGTATCTTTGCCCCCGAAGTAGGTATTCGCTTTAGCAAAGAGGGGACGCGCAGTCCCCTCTTTTTTTGCCCGCTTCTTTCAATCTTTATGACCATCGACCGCACCCTGCTGCTGGAAATGCTCCGCGACGCCATCGGCGACCAGGAGCTGTTCATCGTGGGCCTCACCGTGTCCGATTCGGTGATGCCGAAGGTGACCGTCACCCTCGACGGACCCGAAGGGCTAGCCATTCAGGCCTGCGCCACCATCAGCCGCCGTCTGGCGCGCCGCATCGACGAGCACTACGGCGAGGACTCGGCCTACTCGCTGGAAGTCACCAGCCCCGGCGCCGACCAGCCCCTCACCGACCCGCGCCAGTACCCCCGCCACATTGGCCGCTCGCTGGCCCTCAAGCTGGCCGACGGCACCGAGAAAACCGGCGTGCTCACCGCTGCCACGTCCGAAGGCGTGGAAATCGAAGAAGTCATCAAACAAAAAACCAAGAAAACGACCCTGCCCGCCGCCTTCTATTCCTTCGGGGACATTAAGGAAGCCAAGGTTGTTATTTCCTTTAAATAATAAGCTGTTAGCTAACAGCCGTTAGCTGACGTTCTGTTTTGCAGCGTCCCTGCTTAAATTGTTTCATTAAAAAAAGCTAACAGCCAACCGCTAATAGCTAACAGCTAAAAGATGAACAGCCACGAATTAATTGAGTCCTTCAGCGAATTTGCCCGGAGCAAGAACATCGACCGGCCCACGATGATGAGCATCCTCGACGACGTGTTCCGCACGATGATTCGCAAGAAGTACGACCAGGACGAAAACTTCGACGTCATCATCAACCCCGACAACGGCGACTTGGAAATTTGGCGCAACCGCGAAATCGTGGACGACAACTCCGAGGATATCTGGGACCACGACAAAATTCCGCTCGCCGAAGCCCAGAAAATCGAGCCTGACTTTGAAGTAGGCGAATCCGTAGCCGAAGGCGTGAAATTGGAGGATTTCGGCCGCCGCGCCGTGCTCATGGCCCGCCAAACGCTGATTCAGCGCGTGAAGGACTTGGAGCGCGACAACCTCTACCAGAAATACAAAGACCAGGTGGGCGAAATCGTGACCGGCGAGGTCTACCAGGTGTGGAGCCGCGAGGCCCTCATCATGGACAAGGACGACAACGAGCTGGTGATGCCCAAGGGCGAGCAAATCCCCAAGGACCGTTTCCGCAAAGGCGATACCGTGCGCGCCGTGGTGCACCGCGTGGAGGTGATTAACGGCACGCCGAAAATCATCTTGTCGCGGGCCGCGCCGGCTTTCCTTGAGCGCTTGTTCGAGCTGGAAGTGCCCGAAATTTATGACGGTCTCATCGTCATCAAAAACGTGGTGCGCGAGCCCGGTGAGCGCGCCAAGGTTGCCGTAGAAAGCTACGACGAGCGTATTGACCCCGTGGGCGCCTGCGTTGGCATGAAGGGCAGCCGCATTCACCCGGTGGTGCGCGAGCTCGAAAACGAGAACATCGACATCATCAATTACACCGATAATCTGGAACTCTATATTGCGCGGGCACTATCGCCGGCCAAAGTGGGTTCTATGAAGATAAACCAAGAAAGCGGCCGGGTTTCGGTTTTCATGAAGCCCGACCAAGTTAGCCTAGCCATCGGCCGCGGCGGTGCCAATATTAAATTGGCGAGCCGGTTGGTGGGCATGGAAATCGACGTCTTCCGCGAAGCCATTGACTACGAAGAAGATATTTCGCTGGACGAATTTCAGGACGAAATCGAGCCTTGGGTACTGGCCGAGTTGAAGAAAATCGGTCTGGACACGGGGCGTGCCGTACTGGCCGTCAAGAAAGACGACATCGTGCGCCGCACGGAATTGGAAGAGGAAATGGTGGACGACGTGTACCGCGTTATCCGTCAGGAATTTGCCGACGACGAAGACCTCGACGACAGCTCCCTGGAAGCCGCCAAAAAGCGCGCTGCTGGTGACGGCAAAGCCGAAAATAAGGACGAAGAAGCAGCCGTTACCCACGCTTCGGAAGCCGAAATCACCCCTGAACACACCCCTTTGGTGGCCGAAATGACCGAAGAACCCAAAGCAACTACTGAGGATGCGGGCGCCAGCTCTCCCGCCGAGTCAGCCCAATGACGGCCGCGCGGCCGGTACGGCAAGGGTAATAAATCGTGCCAGCGGGTGCGGTTTACGCCCTGCTGGCAAGATTTAATGTAATACCTTTGCACTTAGAAGCGTATCGTACGCGAGAAAAGATAGAATGGCGGAAGCAACCCCGAAACGGCTACAACAGGCGGCCAAAGACCTGAACATTGGAATGGACAGGGTGGTCGAAGCCCTGGCCAAAAAAGGCATACAAGTAGAAAACAAGCCGACCACGAAGCTCACCGGTGAGCAAGTGGCCTCGCTTGAAAAGGAATTTGCAGCCTCAGCTCACGACCGTCAGGAGGCCCAGAAGGTCATCCAGGCGAAGCGTCAGAGCGACCTTGATGCGGCGCCCAAGCCCGCAGCTCCGGCCCCCCGGCCGGTGCAAGCGGCCGCGCCTGCTCCGGCCCCAAAGCCGGCTGCGCCTGTTGCCCCTGCTCCTGTAGCGGCGGCCGCTCCGGTGCCGGCGGCCCCAGCACCT
>DASVTG010000501.1:0-2267 GCA_036387695.1 Hymenobacter sp.
GGCACCACAGGCGGCACCACGCCCACCGACGCGCCGGCGCAACAAGACTACTTCGAGCGCATCGCCGCCCTGAACCTGCGCAACCCCCGCCTCATCGGCTTCGGCATTGCCGACAAGGCTGGCTTTGACCGCGCCTGCCAGAACGCGGAAGGCGCCATCATCGGCTCCGCACTTATCCAAGCCCTTAAAGACGTGGAAGATGCGCCGGCCGCCGCCGCCCGGTTTGTGCATGGCATCAAGCACTCGTAATTAACTCAAACACTTAGGAACGCCATTCCGTGATAATCCAACTCGAAAAATCAGCCCCGGTGCCCGCCATCACCGAGCAGCTCAAGCAGCAGGGCTACAAAGCCACCGAAGTCACCACCCAACACGCCCACTATTTGGTGGCCATTGGCAAGAAGGACTTTGACATCCGCACCATTGGGCAGCTGCCGGGCGTGCGCGACGTGCACCGCGTGTCCGACGACTACAAGCTGGTGAGCCGCAAGTGGCGCGTAAAGCCCACGGTGCTTGACCTGGGCGACGGCGTGACGATAGGCGAGGGCACCCTGGCGTTGTGCGCCGGCCCGTGCAGCATCGAAAGCGAGGAGCAGATGGAAAAGGTGATGGCGCACCTAGTAGAAAACAACGTGCGCCTGATGCGCGGCGGCGTGTTCAAGCCCCGTTCGTCGCCGTACTCGTTCCGCGGCTTGGGCATGGACGGCCTGAAGGTATTTCACCGCATGGCCCGCGAGCGCGGCATCAAAATCGTGACCGAAGTAATGCAGGTGTCGCAGGTGGAGGAAATGCACGATTTTGTGGACGTGTTCCAGGTCGGGGCCCGCAACACGCAGAACTTCAACCTGCTCGATGCGCTCGGTGGCGTGGACAAGCCCGTGCTCATCAAGCGCGGCATTTCG
Organism: Hymenobacter sp.; assembly: GCA_036387695.1. Taxonomy (GTDB): domain Bacteria; phylum Bacteroidota; class Bacteroidia; order Cytophagales; family Hymenobacteraceae; genus Hymenobacter. Next base: position 903 of record DASVTG010000501.1, read on the forward strand.
GGCACCATTGAAGAACTGCTGTCGTCGGCCGAGTACGTGTTTTCGGGGGGCAACGAGAAGCTAATGCTCTGCGAGCGCGGCATCCGAACCTTTGAGACGGCCAGCCGCAACACCCTGGATTTGAACGCAGTACCCATTCTCAAAGAGAAAAGCCACCTGCCCGTTATCGTGGACCCGTCGCACGGCATTGGCATCCGCGACTACGTGCAACCCATGGCCTTGGCCGCCGTGCTGGCCGGCGCCGATGGCATTGTGTACGAGGCGCATGAGACGCCGGAAACAGCAGCTTCGGACGGTCAGCAGACCCTCAATTTTGATGAGTCGGCGCGTTTGATTCGCAATCTGCGCCGGGTATTTGAGTTGCGGGGCGAGCTGGAGTAAGCAAAAATTTAATATAGCGTAAGGCTTGCTTTTTCAGAATCGGTTCCTAAATTCGTCTCACTCATGCGCCACCAACACGTCAATCGTATTATGCTAGCGACTTGCCCTAAGCGGGGTAAGAACGGGCTGCGATTGGCGCTACGGAAAGACAAGGCATGAAACCTAACTTTCACTAGAAACCTCCAAAAGCCCGATTCCGTAAGGATATCGGGCTTTTTTTTGTTCGCACGTCATGTTTACCAAGCCCTACCCCGCCAACGCCGTCGGCCAGGACCAGCTGGTCTGGAAAATCTTGTTTGACCGCCAGACGGCGCTGCTGCACAAGCGCGCCGCCCCGGCATTCAACCAGGGCCTGGCCAAGCTGGGCCTGCGACGGGAGCAAATCCCCGACATTCCCGAACTCAGCGCCACCGTGCGGGAACACACCGGCTGGCAGTTGGCGCCGGTGGGCCGGCCGTTTGAGCCCAGCGCCTTTTTTGAGCTGCTGGCCGAACGCAAGTTTCCGGTGGTGACCCGCATCCGGCCCATGCGTGCTTTTGATTTCAGCCCGGAGCCCGACTTGTTCCACGACTTGTTTGGGCACGTGCCCATGCTGCTCGACGAAGACCTGGCCGATTTTCTGCACGTGCTGGGGCAGGCGTATCGGGCTCAGCCGGCGGGTTCGCCGGCCCGGGAGCAGCTGTGGGCGCTGTATTTCTTCACGGCGGAATTCGGCTTGGTGCAGCACGAGGGCTCGCCGCGGCTATACGGCGCGGGCTTGCTGTCGTCGGCCGGCGAAATTCACCATTGCGTGAACGAGCACACCCCGCGCATCCCCTTCGATTTGGCCACGGTGTTGCGCACACCGGTTACGGGCGCGCGCTACCAGCACCAGTACTTCGTGCTGCCGGCCTGGGAGCAGCTCAACGACTGCGTGGCCGAACTGGCGGGCATGCTGGCCACGGCCTAGAGCCAGCAAAAAGGAGCAGGCACCAGCCGGCTGCG
>DASVTG010000502.1:0-2758 GCA_036387695.1 Hymenobacter sp.
GGTGGCCGAAGAAACGCGCCGGCCCGCCGGTGACGGCCGCAGCACCTTCTCCCGCCTCAAAATGCCTTCCTCCAGCGTGCTCTACGTGGTGCGCGAGTCGGCGGAAGAATACCGGCACTTTGTGAAGGGACCGCAGAAAAAAGGCGCATTGCTTGATTTTCAGGCCAACGGCTTGCCCGGGGTCGATTCGGTGCGGGCCGTGTACACCTTGCGCAAGATGGACGCCTCGGAGCGCGGCGCGGGCACCGGCGAAACCATTCGATGAGCAAGAGCGCCGCGCCGCGGCGGGCAACGGGCCTTCTTCTGGGGCTGTTGGTGGTGGGGAGCCGCGGAGCGACTGCGCAAAGCGTCTTGAAAATAACGCGGGTGCCAGCGGAAACGCCTCCAAACGATACCTTGTTTGTGGCCGGTTCTTTTAACGGTTGGAGCCCGCACCGCCGCGCCTACGCCCTCTCCAAAAACGCGGACGGCAGCTACCAAATCAGCTTGCCGGCATCGCTGGGAGTTATCGAATACAAATTCACGCGGGGCAGCTGGGAGCGCTCGGAAGCAGGCGCCGACAAACAGCCCGTTGGCAATCGCAAAGCCAGCTTGAGCCAAGCAGCCGTAATCACCCACGAGGTAGCGGCCTGGACCGAGCCCGGCGCGGCAACGCCCAAAAAGCACACGGCAATGGCGCAGGTGCACTTGCTCAACGACGCCTTCCGCATGCCGCAGCTGGGGCGCAGCCGGCGCGTGCTGGTGTACCTGCCCGCCGACTACGCCAAAAAGCCCAATCAACGCTACCCCGTGCTGTACATGCACGACGGCCAAAACGTGTTCGACGCGGCCACCAGCTTCAGCGGCGAGTGGGGCGTGGACGAAACCCTCGACCGCCTCCGCGCCGCCGGCCAGGACCCAACCGGCAGCATTGTGGTGGCCGTTGATAACGACAGCCAGCACCGCTCCGACGAGTACATCCCCTGGCGCAACGCCGAAATAAAAGCGGGCGGCCAAGGCGGCGCTTACGTTGATTTTTTGGCCTTGACGCTGAAGCCTTACGTGGATGCGCACTACCGCACCCGGCCCGATGCGGCGCATACTGGCGTCGCCGGGTCCAGCCTGGGAGGCCTTATTTCGGTGTATGCGGCGCTGAAATACCCCAGGGTATTTGGCCGGGTGGGGGCATTTTCGCCCGCTTTCTGGGTTTGCAACGACTCACTGCGGGTTTTTGCCAAAACGCACCCGGCCGCGCCCACCACCCGGTTTTATTTTGTGTGCGGGCCCAAAGAGTCCGAAACCATGCTGCCGCTGATGACTGCCTGGCGCGACGAACTGCGCGCCGAGGGCGTGCCCGCAACCAACCTGTCGTTCAGTGCTCCCGCCGATGGGCAACACCGCGAGTGGTTCTGGCAGCGCGAGTTTCCAGCGGCTTACCGGTTCCTGTTTGGGCTGCCTTAGGCGAACAAGACGGGCCAGCGCAAACAGCCCGGTAGAGCATTTTAGAAAGAAATGGATGGTTTGTTGAAATGGCTGCGCATTCTGCTTTCCATTGATAGGCTCACAAGGAAATTTCAATAAGCTTGCTGCTATTCCAACAAAGTCGCTTTATCTTTGCGTCGCGCTAGTAGAAAGGCGCCTCTTCAATGAACTCACATCGTACTTCTCAGGCTTGGTGGTGGCAGCTCCGAAACATCGGACCGGTCTGCCTGTGCGCCTAGTGAAGTCACCCCTGATTTTGCTTTAACCACAAAAAGCCCGGCCCTTCGCCGGGCTTTTTGCATTTACCCTACCCTACCTCTTTCGTGCCTTACCAACTTTCCACCCGCACCCGCCGCCTGCTGGCCGACACCGTGACCCCCGTGGGCCTGTACCTGCGGCTGCGCGACCAGTACACCAATTGCCTGCTGCTGGAAAGCGCTGACTACCACGGCCAGCAGAATGCCTTCAGCTACCTGGCGTCCGAGCCGTTGGCCACGTTTGAGCTGCGGCGGGGAGGGGAGTTGCGCCAGTCGTTTCCGGATGGGAAGCAAACCAGCGAACAACTGGCTCAGCCGCGCGAGGCCCTGACCAAGCTGCGCGAGTTCGCGGCCGCCTTCGCCCCCGATGCCACGGCCGCCAAGGTTTCGTTTATCAGCACCGGCTTGTTTGGCTACATCGGCTACGAGGCCGTGCAAAGCTTCGAAGACGTGACGTTGGACGCGGCCAAAGTGCCGGCCGGCGACGTGCCGCTGATTCGCTACGGCGTGTACCGCTACGTTATTGCGTTCAACCACTTCCGCCAGGAGCTGCACTTGTTTGAGCACGGCGTAACCGGCGAAGAGCCGCTGGCCGAGGACGGACTGGACCGCCTGGAAAACCTGGTGCGCAACCCCAGTGTGCCTGCTTTTGGTTTCTCCACGGTGGGGGAGGAAGCCAGCAACCAAACCGATACTGAGTTTCTGGCGCGGCTCACGCAGGGCCAGGCCCATTGCCTGCGCGGCGACGTGTTCCAGATTGTGCTTTCGCGCCGGTTCCAGCAAGGCTTCGCCGGCGATGAATTCAATGTGTACCGCGCGTTGCGCTCCATTAATCCGTCGCCCTACTTGTTTTACTTCGACTACGGCGACTACAAAATCTTCGGCTCTTCGCCCGAAGCGCAAGTGCTGGTGCAGGGCCGCGAAGCGAGCTTGTACCCCATTGCCGGCACTTACCGCCGCACCGGCGACGACGCCGCCGATGCCGCCGCGGCGCAACGCCTGGCCGCCGACCCCAAGGAAAACGCCGAACACGTGATGCT
>DASVTG010000503.1:0-14599 GCA_036387695.1 Hymenobacter sp.
CTGCGGGTCGGCCGCGGCCAGCTCCACCAGAAACTGGCCAATGTTGGTGGTCACGGCTTCCAGAAAAGCCTGGCCCTTTTCGGCCGTGGCTTCGGCGGGGTTGCCCACGCCGGTATCGGCCGACACCTTGCTCCACTCCCGCTGGGCCCAGGCCCAGCCCTGGCGCAGCGCCGCAATGCGAAACTGCTTGGCCGCGCCATCGCCGGCCTCGGCCAGCGGGCTCACCAGGCCGGGGGCAATGTGCAGCATGGCGCTGGTTTCCAGCGCGTCGGCATGGTCGCCGGGCGCGGTGAAGTACTGGCTGCGGTCGGCGGCCCGAAACCAGTTGAGCGTGCTCAAAAACACCGTGGGAAATTCGGCCTGTAGCTCCCGCAGAATTTGCCGGAAGTCGTTGCCGCCGTGCCCGTTCAGCACCACCAGCTTGGGGATGCCTTGCCGGGCCAGCACCTGCACCACGTCGCGCAGAATGGCCAGCTGCGTGCTGGGGTTCAGGTTGATGTCCAGCGTGATGTCCAGCTGGCCCGTGTTCACGCCAAAGGGAATGTTGGGCAGCACCACCACTTTGGCGCCCTGCTCCCAGGCCTTGCGCGCGGCTTCGGCCGCCACGTAGTCGGACTGGTAGTTGTCGGTGGCGTAGGGCAGGTGGTAGTTGTGGGCCTCGGTGGCGCCCCAGGGCAGCACCACCACCTGGTAGTGGGTTTCCCGCACGGTTTTCCAGGTGGTTTCGGCGAGGATGTAGGGACGGGGAAGCATGGCTCTCAAGCGTTTGGTGGTGGGGCCGCAGCTTGGCGCTGGCGGAAAGGTGCCTGAAAGTTCGCCCATAATCTACTTTTCGCCCAAGTGCTCGGCCTTCCAGCGCATGGCGGTGTACACGCGGGTGTGGCCGCTGGGGTGGTCGAAAAACAGCGCTTCTTCGAGCGGCGTGGGGTCAATTTTGCGGTATTCCGACAGCTTCATGGCAATGGCGGCGAAGCCATCGGGCTGGCGGGCGGCGTTCAGGCCAAACACGTCGGCCTCCAGCTCGTTGGTCCGCACGATGGTGTTGACAATGGGCGTAGACAAGACGCTGAGCACGGCCAGCAGGGCCACCGCCAGCGGCAGGCCGCCCACGTCGGCGCGGTCGGCTATGCCCCAGCGCGGGCCGAAACGCGCCACCAGCCGCACAAACGCCCAATCGAGCAGCCAAAAGCCGACGCCGATGACCATCACGAAGGAAAGCAGCAGCTCATAAATGTGGTTCAGCACGTAGTGGCCCATCACGGCCTGCACTTCCTGGGGCGTGCAGCGGCGCAGCAGGTTGTCGTTGAGCGACACCCGAATGGTGCTGCCGATGCCGCTTACGTTGGCGCTGATGCGCTTGCTTTGGCGGGAGGCATCCACGAGGTACACGTTGTCGGCGGGCACGCCGTTGGCCCGCGCCATGCGCAGGATGGCGGCGCGCACCGGGCCAGTAGGCAGCGGCGTTGACTTGTTGAACAACGGGCTGATGAAGACGGGCCCCAAGAATATCCCCACCGCCACAAAGGCCCCCATGATGCCCGCGCCCCACACCCACCACGTGCGGCCGGCGCGCCGCACCGCCGCGTACAGCGCCAAAATCAGCAGGCTGCCGAACACCACCGACAAGGCCAGGCTCGTCAGGTTTTCGCCCAGCCACTCGCCGAAGCTTTGGTTGGAAAGCCCGTACTGGTGCTCGCGGAAATACCCCTCGTACACCGTGAGCGGGAAGCTCAGCGCCCAGGCCAGCAGCAGGTACAAAGCCACATAGGCCAAGGTGCGCAGAAACTGCCCCGGCAGCCGCTCGGTCCACGCTTTGAGGCGGCGCGAGAGGCCCAGGCCCAAAAACACGGCCGCCACGCCCACGGCGTACAGCATCTCCATCAGCAGCAGCCAGTAGCCGCCCTCGAAGTAGGCGTCGGAATTGGCTTTCTGGGCGGGCGTGAGGGTGTTGAGGTAGGCCTGCGTGGCGGCGTTCACGTCGAATGCCGATTGGGCAGCGGCCGGCACGGGCGCAACCGTGAAGGGTTGGGCCTGAACAGACCCGGCAAGGGCCAGAAGCAGGCAAAACAGAACAAATCGTAAGAGTGCGGGCATGGGAGACCGAATAGAAAGGATTGAGCACCACAAAGGTGCGGTGCACAAGCTACTTATTATATTCTATTTATTGAATACTCATGCCCTTGGCCGCCTCCACGCCAAGGCCCCCACCTGCCAGACGCCGCGCTAGGCCTGGCCCGGCCGCTCCAGCAGCACAATGGGCTGCTCGTGGTAGGTGGTGCGAGCGTATTCCTGGTAGCCAAATTTGGCCGCCAGCCGCAGCGAAGGCTCGTTGTCGGGGTGAATGATGCAAACCGTCCGCACCGGCCCAAAGTGGCTGGTGCCCCAGGCCAGCGCGGCGGCCACGCCCTCGGTGGCGTAGCCGCGGCCGTGCACGGCGGGGTCCATCACCCAGCCGATTTCGGGCGTTTCGCCCAGGGCGGGTTTGAGGGCGCGCTTCAAATTCAGAAACCCGATGGCGCCCACAAACCGGCCGGTGGCCAGCTCTTCCACCGCCCAAAACCCGTAGCCCATGAGGGCCCAATGGCCGGCGCTGCGCAGCACCAGCTTCCACACTTCTTCGGCGGGCATGGGCTCCGGCGTGAAGTAGCGGTAGTATTCAATCTTGCGGCTCATGGCGAACCACGGCTCAAAGTCATCAGCCCGAAAGCCGCGCAGGCGCAAGCGAGGGGTTACCAACACCGGCACGGCGCCGACGGGCGAAGCTTTTGTTGACATAACGGAGAAAGGAAGATTCGAGAGAAAGGCCGCCGGCGCGGGCTAGCCGGGCAGCGCAAAATGCGGGTTTTGAATGACGCCGAACAGGTTGCCGAAAGGGTCGAGCACGGCGCCGAGCAGGATGCCGCCGCCCACGTCCTGCACGCCCTCGCTGGCCTGCGCCCCCAGCTTCAGCAGGCGGGCGAAGGCCGCGGCCGCATCGGGCACACCCCAGTAGGCCGTGGGGCCGGCCTGGCCGGCCGCGGTGTGCTGCGGTATCAGGCCCAGTTCGTAACCGCCCACGTTGAAGCCCACATAAAAGGGCTCCTCAAAATACGGGGCCTGCTCCAGCACCTGCCGGTACCACGCCGTGGCCGCCGCCAAATCTCCCACCGGATAAACCACCGTGCGCAATCCCTGAAACATATGGCCGAAGGATGAAAGGTGATGGAAGCCGAAAGGTATAGGCCTTCGCGAATCTTTGGCCTCGTCCGCAAGCCCGAACAACCAAACGGGCCCCGGCACGCAGTGCGCCAGGGCCCGTTTTATGGCTGCTCAAGCGCAGACGCCTGCTCTACCAGGAACCGCTGTTGTCGTCGTCGCCGTCGAAGCCGCCGCCGGTGTCGTCGGACGTGAGGTCGTCGTAGGAGCCGCTGTCATCGGCGGAGAAATAGTCGCCTTGGGAATTGTCGTTCACGTCGTCGGCGAAATAGTCCGGGGCCGTGTTGCCGGCGCCGGCGCCACCCGAGAAGTAGTCCTCGGCGGCGCCCGTGCCGGCGGCACCGGCCGCACCCAGGCCCGCGCCGCCCAGGCCCGCGGCGGCTGTGCCACCGGCGTCCAGGTTGTGGCTGTTGCCGTCGCCCGTGAAATTGGTGGCCGAAGACTCGTGGCCCGACGCCATGCGGTTGCCGAGGTAGGCGCCCGCCGCGGCCGCGGCCCCGGTGGCCAGTATGCCGCCCATGCCGCCGCCCATCAGGCCCCCGCCGCCTTGGTTCGGGCTGTTGTTGTAGCCTTGGTTGTAGTTGCCCTGGGGCTGTTGGCCGGGGCCGTAGTTGCCGGCCGGTCCGTTGGGCCGGTTGGGCAAGAAATTGGGCACGGCGCTGCTGTTGGCGTTGCCGTTGCCGGGCCGGAAATTGGGCACGGCCGCTGCTGAATTGGCGTTGGCCGCGGCGCTGCGGCCCCGTAGCATCTTCACCAGAAAGAAGATAACGCCCCCAACCGCGAGCGCGCCCAGCAATATGGTGCCCATGCCGGGCCCCGAAGAAACGGGTTCGGTGGGCGGCGAAGCAAGCTGCGGGTCGGTGGGTGCAATGGCGCCGGGCTCGGTCTGCGGCAGGTTGGCCTGGGCGGCCGCGCCCGCTCCGGCGGAAGCGCCCAAGGCGTCGGTGCCGGCATTAGCGGTTGCACCGGCTTGGTCTTTCTGCGGGTTCGAGTCGGGGTTGGCGGTCAGCATCAGCGTGCTCAGGCCCTTGCGCAGTCCGGCGAAGTAGTTGCCCTGCTTGAAGTTGGGCGTCATTTCGCCAATAACACGCTGGGTAACGGCGGGGGTGATGACGTTTTGCAGCCCGCTGCCCGGCTGAATGGCCACCTTGCGGTCTTGCTTGCTGATGAGCACCACCACGCCGTTGTTTTTGTCGCGCTGGCCCACGCCCCAGGCTTCGCCCAGGGCCCGGCTGTAGTCGTTCACTTCGCGCCCGCCCAGGGAGGGCACGGTCACCACCACCACTTGCGTGCCGGTGTTGTCGGCGTAGCGGCGCAGGCCGCTTTCGAGCTTTTTGGCGTCGCCCGCGGACATCAGGCTGCCTTGGTCGTTCACGAATTGAAAGGGCGACGGCCGGGGCGGCAAGCCCTCGGCACCCCTTTGCGCGGCCGCGGGCTGGCCCAGCCCCGCCGACACCAGGAAGAAGAGAAAAAACAACAGACGGCTCATAGCGAAGGAAATGAAGTGGAAGGGAAAACAGGTACGCCAGCCTTTTACGGTCCCGACGCGAGAGTGGCTGTTTTTGGGGGCGTGGCCCCCTGCGCCGTCGCCATGACCGGGCAGGAAGGGCACAGCCGCTGAAAGCCAGGCAATAAAGCTCCTGGCCCTGGCCCGTATCACGGAGCCAAACCACTGTTAAGCTTATGAACAAATCCTTTGTTGCCCTGAGTGTGGTGTTGCTGGGCCTGACCGGCTGCGGTCAGAAGCCGGCCGAGGAAACGACCACAGCCCCGGCCACCGCCGCGCCCGTGGCCAGCGCGCCGCCGGCTGAAACCGGCGTAATCCGCGCCGAAACCGCGCCGCCGGCTGAGCCGGCGGCCCCCGCCAAGCCCGCCCTCGACACCCAGCCCGGCCCCGAGGGGACGCAGGTGGCCCTCACCAAAGCTTTGGTGCGCGGCGACATCCTGACGGTGGAGCTGCAATACAGCATCCCCCGCGATGCCGACCGGACGCCCACCATTTTCCCAAAAATTGAGCAGATTAACTACGTGGACGACGCCACTTCCAAAAAGTACGGCGTGCTGAAGGACCAGGAGGGCACTTTCATGGCCACGCCGGTGCTCGGCAACACCAAGCAGCTGCACATCCGAACGACCAAAAACGGCCCGGCCATCGCCACGTTTAAGTTTCCGGCGCCGCCGGCCACCAGCCAAACCATCTCGCTGGTGGTGCCCGAAGTGGGCTCCTTCGATGGCGTGGCCGTGCAGCGATGAGCCGCCTGCAGTGGGCAAGCCGCCTCGTGGGCCTGGCGCTGCTGACCACGGCCTGCTCCGACCAACCACCTGCTTCGCAAACCGCTGATGCCGGCCAGTGCCTGACCGGCGCCACCAGCCGGCCCGCGGGCGCTGCCTCGGCGCCCGCCGCCACCGGCCCGGCGCCAGCGCCAAGCGCCCGGGAGCCACTCGACCAGGGCCAGCGGCTAACGGCCTCGGTCAGCGACCTCGACGGCCTCATCAGCGACCTGGGCGGCAAGCAAACGGCGGCGGGCCTGGTCATCAATTTCAACGCCGACGTGCTGTTCGACTTCGACAAGGCCGACCTCAAGCCCGAGGCCGAGGCCACGCTCGAAAAGCTGGCCCAACTGGTGCGCCAGTCGGCCAAAAGCCGCGTGCTCATCAACGGCTACACCGACGCCAAGGGCGACCACGCCTACAACCTGAGCTTATCCGGCAAGCGGGCCCAGGCCATTGCCGACTGGCTACGCGCCCGCAAAGCCGGCACCACGGGCCAAACCCAGGTGAAAGGCTACGGCGAAACCAACCCCGTGGCGCCCAACACCAAGCCCGACGGCAGCGACAACCCCGAAGGCCGCCAACAAAACCGGCGCGTTGAAATCATTATCTCCTAACACGAAACGGGGACGCCAGATGCGCAGGACGTTCTGAGGGCTTTTGCGCCGTTCCCTCAGAAACCAGCGTCCGGCGGCGCCGGCTCCACGGCGCGCTCGAAGCGCAGGCGCCCGTCTTCGGCGGGCCCCAGCAGCTCAAAGCCGTTGTGGAGCAGCACCTGCTGCGAGGCCGGGTCGTCGGCGCCGGGGTGGGCCACCATCCGGCGAACCATGCTGGTGTTGGCGGCTTGCTGCACCAGGCCGGCCACCAGCTCGGTGGCCAGGCCCTGCCCGCGCCAGTCGGCAGCCACCGAGTACCCGATTTCGACGGTGCCCGCTTCATCGGGCGGGCCCATGAAGCCGCCCGCGCCGATGAGGGTGCGGGGCGTGTCGTCGTCGGCTTTGCGCAAGGCGTACCAGCCGTACCAGCCGGCGGCCGTGCGCCCGCCTTCGGTGAGCCGGTCCAAGGCGTAAAGCATCGTTTCGCGGTCGTGCTCGCCGGTGGGCCACTCGGCGGGCAGGGCGGCGCCCAGCAGCACCGGAAAGTACTGGGGTTTGTGCAGCTCGGCGGTGAGCAGGGCGCGGCTGGCGGCCAGCAGCAGCAAGCGGGGCGTGTGGGTTATCAGCGGAATCATGCCCCGCTTATACGGCTCATTCGGAGGGCCGGCACGGCTTGGGCCGCACTTTGTGGCTTGCTGGTTTTGGGGCCACGCCATAAAAATCCAGCCCATGCGCGGCCAAGAAAAGTATAAGGCCCTGAGCTCCTCGCTGGACTCAATATCTTTGTCCTCCCATTTTGATTCCCATTCATTCTATGATTCAACATAAACTCGTCCTTGGCGCCGGCTTATTGCTGGCGTCGCACCTGGCGGCGGCCACCTCCATCGGTTCCATTCAAGGCCAGGGCGCGGCGGCCACCGCGGGCAGCTACACCATCGAAGCCGTGGTGACGGGCGTGTACGCGGGCCTGAACCCCGGCGGCTTTTACGTGCAGGACGAAGCGGCCACCGCCGACGGCAACCCCGCCACTTCCGACGCCCTGTTTGTGGTGCAGCCCGACCCGACCGTGAAAATCGGCGACCGGGTGCGCGTCACCGGCGTGGTGAAAGAAGAAAGCGCGGCGCCTTCCTTCAGCCAGGCCATCCTCACCGAGCCGGTCATCACGGTGGTGTCGAGCGGCAACCCGCTGCCGGCCTTCCTCACCATCAACAACGCCGACTTCTCGGCCGCGGCGGCCGAGCGCTACGAAGGCATGCGGGTGCAGTTTTCGGGCCCCATGACCGTGACCGACAACTACAGCCTGAAGCAGCGCGGCGAGCTCACGGTCTCGGCCTTGGGCCTGACTTACCAGCCCACGCAGTTCATCGACCCGAACGACGAGCCCGCCACCGGCACCAGCAGCTCCGGCACCCGCAACCTGGCCGCCGTGACCGCCTACCAAACAGCCAACGACAACAAGACCTTGGTGCTGGACGACGGCAGCGCGGCCACCAACCCCAAGCCCACGCCTTACCTGGACCCCGCCACCGGCACGGTGCGCGTGGGCAGCACCCTCACGGGCCTGCGCGGCATCATGGGCTACGGCTTTGGCAAGTGGCGCATTCAGCCGCTGCCCGGCGAGGCCGCGCCGGTGGTGAAAACGGTGCGCCCAACCGCGCCGCCCGCCTTTGGCCGGCTCGACCTGAAGCTGGCCAGCTTCAACGTGCTCAACTACTTCAACGGCGACGGCGCGGGCGGCGGATTCCCCACTTCCCGCGGCGCCAAAACCCCGGCCGACTTCCTGCGCCAACGCACCAAAATCATTCTGGCCCTCAGCCAGATGAACGCCGACATCGTGGGCCTCACGGAAATTGAGAACGACGGCAACGGCTCGGCCTCGGCCATTCAGGACCTGGTGGACGGGCTGAACAAGGTGGTGGGCGCGGGCACCTACATTTTTGTGAACGACGGCGACGCCGAAAAGCAGCCCAACAACACCGACCTCATCAAGTGCGCCATCCTCTACAAGCCGGCCGTGGTGGCGCCGCTGGGCCCGCCCATGGTGGCCACGGCGCAGGGCGTGTTTGAGCGCCCGCCGCTGGCGCAGGTGTTCGTGACCAAGCGCAAGGAGCGGCCCGACACGCTGGGCTTCGTCATCAACCACTTCAAGAGCAAGGGCAGCGGCAGCGGGGCCGACGCCGACCAGAACGACGGCCAGGGCGGCTCCAACGCCCGCCGCAAGGCGCAGGCCCTGGCCCTGGTCGAGTTTCTCAACAAGACGGTGATTCCGGCCGGCGCCACCCGCGTGGTGAGCGCCGGCGACTACAACGCCAACTACGAGGAAGACCCCATCGACATCCTGCGGGCCGCGGGCCTGGTGCCGGCCACGCCGCCCACCAGCGCGTCGTATGTGTTCCGGGGCCTCACCGGCTCGCTCGACCACGCGGTGGTTACGTCCAACCTCGTCGGCTTTCTCGACGTGCAGAAGTGGCACATCAACTCGGCCGAGCCCACCGTGCTGGAGTATTCCAACGCCGGCGAAGCCACCGACATTGCCACGCCTTTCCGCTCTTCCGACCACGACCCGGTGCTCATTGGCGTGAACTTCGCGGGCATCAGCAACTCGGCCACGGCGCGAGCTGGCTCGCGCCTATTCGTGTACCCCAATCCGGCGGCGGGCTCGGTGCCGTTCAGCCTGGCGAACGTGCCGGCCAGGGCCGGGCTGCTTTACCTCGATTTTTACCTGCCCCAGGGCCCCCGGCTGCTGGCCCTGCGCGGCACGCCCGCGGCCCTGCAAAGCCAGCTCAGCCGCTACACTTCCCACCTCGCGCCCGGCATTTACGAGCTGCGGCTGCGCGGCACCCGTTTTCAGCAAACCCAACGCGTGATGAAAGAATAGCAAGCTCCGGGCCGGCATAATTCCGAGCAGAACTTGTGTCTTCCACTCGTTCTGCCACTCCTGGTTCCTGCTGATGTCTACCAAGCTCTTGCTCTCCTCCGACGTTCTCGACATGCACCACGACGAGAAAAACGCCTGGCTTTACCTCGGTTGGAAGGGCCCGCAGCAAGTGGAGCTGGTGCAAGGCGCTTGCCAGCAGCTCACGGAGTTCCTTCGGCAGACGGGCACGCACAAAGCCCTCAACGACAACACCCACATCACCCAAACCAGCTGGGAGCTGGTGAAATGGGTGGCCGACGACTACCTGCCCGGGGCCGGCCGGCTGGGCCTCGACTACGTGGCTTGGGCGCAAAGCCCGCTGCCCAGCTGCCGCAGCAACCCCGACCTGACGGACGATTTTGTGGAGCGCAAGCCGCAGGTGGCCATTTTCCAGGACATGGCCGCGGCCTGCGAATGGCTCGGTACCGTGTCGGTGCCGGTGCATCATTGAGAAGGCAGCAGCGGAATGGCCGGCTTGCCTTGCGTCCCCGAACGCGGCGTTTGGTGCGCCGGGCGTTGCGTAGTTTCGCGGCCGCATGAGTGAAAATCGTCCTTCCGTTCATTTTGCCAACAACGCCGGCCAGCTTTGGGAAGACCCCGCCGGCTTCCTGCGAGCGGAATGGAGCGCCGGGCCCCGGAGCCGGCCCGATACCCAGGAATTGTTCGAGCAAATGCTGCGGAGCCTGCAACGCCGCGGCTGGAGCCGAATTCTGATTAATCAGCTGAACATGGCACCCTTTAGCCCCGACGAGCAGCGCTGGATAGCACACGAGTGGCTGGCTCGGGCTGTGCGGGAAGGCGGCTACCGCCACGGGGCCGTGCTGGTTTCCAACGACGTGCTGGTGCGGCTGGCCACGGCCTACGTCACCACCAACGTGCTGGGCCTGCCGCTGGTGTACCGCTCTTTCGACTCCGACGCGGCCGCTGTGCGCTGGCTGCTGGAACAGCCCGGCAGTCCGCAAAGCTGAGCCGCCCTTCCCCTACTTTCAGCCCCTTCTGCATACATGTTTTCGGCCGCCCGCATCCTGGAGCTTCGCAAAAGCAAAGGTTTCTCACAGGAGGCGTTGGCCGAGCAGTCGGGCGTGAGCCTGCGCACCATTCAGCGGGTGGAGCAGGGCGAAACCGTGCCGCGCGGCCACACCGTGCAGGCCCTGGCCGCGGCCCTGAACGTGACGCTGGAAGACCTGCGGCACGTGGAGCTGCAGGCCGTGCCCCTGCCCCCCGCTCCCCGGCCGGCAGAAGAACCCGTGCTGCTTCCCGCTGCCCCGGCAGCGCCGGACCTGCGCATTGACCCCGACTTTTTGCGGCTGCTCAACCTGAGCGCCCTGAGCCTGCTGCTCTTCCCGCTGCTGAACCTGGCAGTGCCCTGGCTGCTGTGGCGCGCCCGCCGCCACGACACCGCCCACGTGGCCGAGTTGGGCCGGCGGGTGCTGGGCTTTCAGGTGCTGTGGCAGGTGGGCACGTTCTTCGCCTACCTGCTGGCGGTGGCCGTGCAGCTGGTGGCTTACCACCGCTACCACGTGGGGTTGCCGGGCCTGTATTTCGGGGTGATGGTGGTGACGTACGCCGTGAATGTGCTGACCGTGGCCTACTACCAGCTGCAGCTGCGGCGCGGCCGCCTCGACCTTTACCGCTACCGGCTGTAGGCTTGGCCAAAATTAGAACGTCTCGCTGTCAAGCATTTGCCACAAGTGGCGGCGAAATGTCGGCAAAATGACGCAGGACCCCGGGATGGGGTGCGGATACATTTGGGCTACCAAATCACCCCGTTCTGTTCCCCATGAAGCTCCTGTTCAAAATCCTGCTTTCTGCATTCGTTCTGTTGCTGCTCAGCGGCGTGGCCGGCTACTTCTACATGCGCCAGAAGTTCATTCCCGCCCCCAACCAACTCGTGGTAACCGGGCTGCCCGCCACCACGTCGTTCACCTGGCTGGCCGACACCGTGGGCGGCCGCGCCATGCCGCACGCCGCCCTGCTGGTACCCGTGCAGGTGCCCGGCTGCCCGCGCACTTGCTTCCTGCAATTCGACACGGGCGCGCCTTACTCCATGCTGTACGCCCGCTCGCTGGCCACCCTGCAGCGCCGCTACCCCGCGCTGTTGTTGGCTTTGTCGGCCAACGCCGACACGGTCCGCAACTTCCGCTTTGCCCTGGGCGGCGGGCAGGTGCAAGCCCGCTGGATGCGGGTGAAACCCTTCGGTGCGGCCGAGCTGCCCCCCGACAGCACGGCGCCGTTCATCATCGGCACGCTGGGCACCGATGCGCTCGAGGGCCGGGCCCTGGTGCTGGACTACCCCCGCCGCCGCTTCAGCCTGGCCGCCCGCGTGCCCGACACGCTGGCCCAGCGCGCCGCGTTTGCGCCCCTGGCCTTCGACAACCGGCGCGTGCTGGTGAGCATGGGCCTGCAAGGCGAGTCCAAGCAGCTGCTTTTTGACTCGGGCAGCAGCGCGTTTGCCCTCATCACCAGCCAGGAAGCGTGGCAGCACATGGCCCGCCCCGGCGCCCCGGCCCGCGCGGTGGAAGTAGGCTCGATGGGCAAACCGCTCACCGCTCACACGGCCGCCACGGCCGCGACGCTGACGTTGGGCGCCGCCACCCTGCCGCTCAACACGGTCACCTACATCACCGGGACCAACTGGCAGGAAAACATCCTGATGCGCTTTTCGGGCATGGGCGGCATGCTGGGCAACGAGCCCTTCAGCGGCCACACCGTCATCTTCGACGTGGCCGGCGGGCGGTTTGGGCTGGTGCCGCGCTAGTTGCGGCCAAGGTAGCGCGCCGTCTCCACCACTTGGTAAGCCGGGTCGTCGCCAAGAATACCTTGCAAAGAGCCGATGTGGCGCACTCCCATGATGAGCAGCTGGCGCTTTTGTTGGGTGGCCAGCTGCGTGGTCACGATGTTGGAGTACACCTTCAGGTCGCGGTTGTATAACACGGAAATGAACTCGGCGCCCACATAGCGCGGGCTGATGAAACCGGCGTCCACCATGGGGTCCGGCTTGAGGGCGCCGTTGGTGACGCGGGCCGGAATGTGGTACACCAGGGTGTGCAGCTGCTTCACGATGCCAGGGTCGTTGAGTGTGCGCAGGTACTGCGGCATGGTGGTGGTACCCGCCGACACCCCCTTGTCGAAGGGCGCGGAGAACTCACGCCAGCGGGCCGTGGCTTGCTGGTAAAGCTCGATGTTGGTGCCCTCGTGCAGGATGCTTTGGGAGGTGCCGCCCGGGGCGTTCACGCAATGAATGCGCGCCAGCCCCAGCCGCTTGCCCAGCACAAAGCCCAATTGGTACACCTCGCTACGGCCGCCGGGCAGGGTGTTCAGGTCCAGCTTGCCTTCCCGGTAGAGCTGGTATAAACTATCAATCTGAGGTTGGCGCTCGGGCAACTCTTCCACCAAGACGCCGTCGGGCCGGTAGCGTTGCAGCTGGTCACAAGCGGCCGCCAGTTCGGCCTGCCGCTTGGGCGTGAGCACATCCGAATTGGGATTGTCGGCTTTGTAAAGCTGGGTGAGGTGGCTGCAACCCAGCAGCAGAATGGAGGTGGGGGCGGTGCCGGGAGCGAGGCCCACGGCGGGCTGGTTTTTGGCGGTGGTGCAGGCGGCGAGGCCCAGCAGCAGGCCACACAAACCGGTCAAGCAACGCGAGCGGTTGCGGCCGAATAAAGTCATTCTGAAAGAAAATGGTGAATCCGGGTCAAATCTAGTTTGTGGCTCGAAATCCAACGACCCAAGCTTTCCATTTGACGCAGAGCTACTTTTTCGCGGCCAGCAGCACCGGCAGCACGTATTTCGGCATCGGCTTGTTGGGCGGCGTGTCGCGCTCCAAGTTGTAGTTGCCGCCCGTGAACACCACCACCGCGTCGAGAGCCGGCAGTACGTAGAGCTTCTGCCCGCCGTTGCCGGTGGCCATCTGCGCTTCCACGGTGCGGCCGTTCACCTGAAATTTCTGGTGCCACCAGAAATAGCCGTACTGCTTGCTGCCCAGCTGGCTGTACTTGCCCCACGACTTCTCGACCCAGGCGGCGGGCAGCACTTGCTGGCCCTCCCATTGCCCCTTTTGCAGGTACAGCAGCCCGAACTTGAGGAAATCGCGCGGGGCCAGGTAGAGCCGGGCCACGGTGGGGTTGGTGTTGTCGAGGCGGTAGTTCCACTGGTAATTCTTGATGCCCAAGGGTTTGAACAAACTCGCGTCGGCAAACTGCGGCAGCGGCTGGCCGGAGGCATTCTCCACGGCCTTGCCCAGCACGGCCACCGCGCCCGAGCAGTAGGAGCCCTGCTTGCCGGGGTCGCTGGTCAGGGGCAGGTCCAGCACAAACTTCGGCGGGCGGGCTGGGCCGCCGCTGCCGGGGCCAGCAGCACCAGCAAGCCCCACCGCAGGCTGCGACAACTACCTCAGAGCCGTGTTGCTCCCTGCCTCACTTCAGTGAATGGTGGTTTCATGGTCGAACCGTAAAGCGCAATTTTTGAAGGCGTTGCCCTTCAACCAAACACGCGCTGGCCGGGCACAGCGGCTGCGGGCCGTGGCCTACTCCGGCACGTGGTACTTTCCCGGAATGCGGCCCTCCCACTCGGTCCGCTCCTGCGGGGTCAGGGGGCCGTGCAGGGCGGGGTCCAGTTCCTGGCGGCCCCGGTACTGCTGCTTGTCCACCACGAAGTAGAACAGGCTGTCGGCCGGCCCTTGCCCGATGCCGAGGGCGTCCTTCCGAACTTTGTAGCGCCAGTACGCGCCCTTGGTCAGCACGTAGCGGCTGTTCCACTTCGCCGAATCGCAGCCCCCCGGGGATGACGGGCTGCTCTTGGTCTTCGCCAATGTAGAGGTTGGTGTAGTCAGGGCTTTCGGCCCACGCGAACACCGTGCCCGCGCCCACGTCGGTGGAGGAGCCGTTGGCGCAGCTGGCCAGGGCCGCCGCTGCCAGCAGAGCGGTGAGTATTTTCTTCATCGAGGCAGCAAGCTTGGATTTATGCCAAACCAGTCTTTTTTGCGTCCCACGCGGTCAATAAAGCTTCTTCTCGCCTTATACCACGCGTAGTCCTTCAGGCCAACGCTCCAGACGTAAAACTGGTAGGTGAACCCATTCATTCATGGCCAGGCGCGACGAGCGAAAATGGTCGGCTTTGTGGGTGGCGTGGCTTGCCAGGGAGTGCGCTGATTTCACGTCGGCTATCACAATCACCACGCGGTTGCCGAGGACGAATCCACTCGTGTTGGACGACCCCACGAAGGTTTTGTTTCGGTTGCTGAGGGCGGCAAAAAATTCCACCGGGCCAAAAGACAGCTTCATGTCCACGTATTCGGCCCCCACGCCGGGGTGCCCCGCGTATTTGTCGTACAGCAAAAACAGAAGCTTGTCCACTTCGTCGCTCATCGCCGACTTGGGGTCGTGGGTGACGGGGTGCTGGCTCAGAAAGGCGCTGTTCTGCGGCCCGGTGCCTCCACACCGGCCCAGCCGCGTCCAGGGGCTGGGCAGCTAGGCGATGCGTGAGGTTAGCCACTATTGCTTGCGGTCAAAACGGCCAGCACTATTCGCACTGTTTTTTTGGGCCTAAGGTGCTCACGGCGGTAAACTCGAAGCTGCCGGCTGATGGATTAGCACCTGGGGCAGCCGCCGCCAGTTTCACTGGC
>DASVTG010000504.1:0-7883 GCA_036387695.1 Hymenobacter sp.
TTAATCCCGCCGAAAGCAAGCCCCCGAAAGCGCCGTAGCTGTTCATCACGGTTTTGAGGCCGCGGTACAGAAACGCGAGGTAGAGAAACAGGACGGTGGCGCCGCCAATCAGGCCGTATTCTTCGATGATGATGGCGAAAATAAAGTCGGAATACGGGTGCGGCAGGATGTTGCGCTCGGTGCTTTTGCCAGGGCCTTTGCCCGTCACGCCGCCGGTGGCAATGGCGATGTAGCTGTGCTCCAGCTGGAAAGGCGTTTTCTTGGTCTTGTCGGTAAAGTTCGTAACGCGCGACATCACGGTGCCCAGACGTTGGCCCGCCGCCAGACCGGCCCCACCTAGCACCACGAATATGCCCACCATCACGGCCATGTGCTTGAGCGGCACCCGGCCAATGAACATCAAGAGCATACAGGTGGCAAACAGCAACAGCGCCGTCGAGGCGTTACTCAGAATGATTAGACTGCAAATGGTACCTACCCACAGCATTACCGGAAACATAGTGGTCCAGAAGTCGCCGAGGTGCTGCTGGCGGCGACTGAGCATGCTGGCCAAATGCGAAATGAGGGCCAGTTTGGCCAAATCAGAGGGCTGGAAGGTCTGGTTAATCACCGGGATGGTGAGCCAGCGCGAGGCCTCGTTGATGTTGGAGCCCATTAAGTAAGTGTACAATAGGAGCGGCACCGAAAGCAACAGCGCGTACAGCGCCAGCCGCGAATAATAGCGGTAGTCGATGCGGTGCGCCAGCCACATAAACAGCAGGCCCACCAGAATCAGGCCGGTGTGCTTGATGAGAAAATGCTCGGTGTTGCCGTCCATTTTCTTGTAGGCCAGCGTACCCGTGGCGGAGTACACCACGGCAATGCTGATGAAGGAAAACAGCAGCACAATGGCCCACAAAATGGGGTCGCCTTTCAGGTTGCGTTGCAGCCAGTTTCTTGGAGTTTCCATGTGGTGAAATAGTGAAATGGTGAAACGGTGAGTTGTAGATAGGCGCGAGTGGGAAGTCAGAACGACAACTCACCATCTCGCGATTTCACCATCTCACCAACCGCTGCGGCGAATTGCCGGCCCCGGTCTTCGTAGTTTTTAAATAAGTCGAAACTGGCGCAGCAGGGCGAGAGCAACACCACGTCGCCGGGCTCGGCAAGGGCGGCGGCGCGGGCCACGGCTCGCTCCATGCTTTGGGTTTCCTCGATGTAAGGCACCACGCCGCCGAAGGCATCGAGCAGCTTGGTGTTGTCCACGCCCAGGCAGATGAGGGCCTTGACGCGGGTTTCGGCCAGATTGAGCAGGCTGCTGTAGTCGTTGCCCTTGTCGGTGCCGCCGGCAATCCAAACAATGGGCTGGTGGATGCCGTCGAGGGCATACCAGGCGGCTTCCACGTTGGTGGCTTTGCTGTCGTTGATGAAGCGGGCCCCGTTGATTTCACCCACGAGTTGCAGGCGGTGGTCGGCGTTCTGAAACGTGGCCAGGGAGGCTTCAATTTGCTGGGGACTGAGGCCGGCCACGCGAGCCGCCAGCACGGCCGCGAGCGTATTCTGGCGGTTGTGCTGGCCGATGAGCGGCGACTTGGCGGTGCTCAGCTCCACGCCGCCCTCGTCGATGCCGGGCACCAAGTTGGTGCAAAGCCGGTCCTCAGCGGTGTAATAACCGGCCAATTGCACATCGCGCCGGTGGTGCAGGCTGAAAGGCAGCTGCTGGGTTTCCAGAAACGCGGACAGAAAATACCGGCCAATTACCTCATCATCGGCGTTGTAAATGAAGGTGCAGTTGCTGTCAAGGTTGCGCGTGATGCGCAGCTTGGACTGGGCATACTTTTCCAGCGAGTACTCGTAACGGTCGAGGTGGTCGGGGGTGATGTTGAGCAGCACGGCAATCCAGGGCTGAAACGCCTGCATGTCGTCGAGCTGAAAGCTGCTTAGCTCCACCACGTAGTACTCGTGCTCGTCGGCAATGACCTGCTCGGCCAGGCTAAAGCCCACGTTGCCCGCCAGGCCCACACTGTAGCCCGCACTTTTCAGCAGGTGGTAGATGAGCAGCGTGGTGGTGGTTTTCCCGTTGGTGCCGGTGATGCAGATGCATTTGGCTTTGGTGTAGCGGCCGGCAAGCTCAATCTCCGAAATGATGGGGATGTTCTGCTCGCGCAGGGCCTTGATGACGGGCGTTTTTTCCGGAATGCCGGGGCTCTTAACTACTTCTTCGGCTTGCAGGATGCGCTCCAGCGTGTGCTGGTTTTCCTCAAACTCGATGCCGGCTTCGGTGAGCTGTTGCTTGTAATCGGCCTGAATGGTGCCGCGGTCCGAGACAAACACGGTGTGCCCTTTGGCCTGCGCCAACAAGGCCGCTCCCACGCCACTTTCGGCCGCTCCGAGGATAACAATGTTCATGCTTTAACGCAGTTTCAACGTAACCAAAGTAATGACGGCCAGCATGATGCCGACAATCCAAAAGCGCGACACGATTTTGGATTCGTGGTAGCCCAGCTTCTGGTAGTGGTGGTGCAGCGGCGACATGCGCAGCAAGCGCCGGCCCTCGCCGTACTTGCGCTTGGTGTACTTAAACCACCCCACCTGGACCACTACCGATAGGTTTTCGATGATGAAAACCCCGCACAAAACGGGAATAAGCAACTCTTTACGCACCACCAGGGCCAGCACCGTGATGATGCCCCCGAGGGTGAGCGAACCGGTGTCGCCCATGAAAACCTGCGCCGGGTAAGAGTTGTACCACAAAAACCCAATGCACGCCCCCACGAAAGCGGTGCAAAAAATAACCAGCTCGCCAGAATCCGGAATGAACATCACGTCCAGATAATCAGCCAGCAGGGCGTTGCCGCTCACGAAGGCAAAAATGGCCAGGGTGATGCCGATGATGGCCGACGTACCTGCTGCCAAGCCGTCGAGCCCGTCGGTTAGGTTGGCGCCGTTGCTGATGGCCGTTATCAAGAAGATGACAATGGGGATGTAGAGGAAGCCGTACAGGCCGTTGAAAAGAGTGCCCGCGGTGGCAAACAAGTCGCCGTAATTCAGCTCGTTGTTCTTCATGAAAGGCACCGTCGTAATCATCAGGTGCACGTCTTTGAAAACTTTGGTGGCCTCAATGGCCGAGTATTGGCCGTTGGGCAGCAGGTACTCCCGAATGGTAATCTCGTTGCTGTAGAAAAGCACCCAACCCACGGTGATGCCCAAACCCACTTGGCCCAGCACTTTGAACCGCCCGCTCAACCCTTCTTTATTCTTGCGAAAGACTTTGATGTAATCGTCCAGAAACCCAATCAGCCCCAGCCACACCGTGCTCAATATCATGAGGATGATGTAGATATTGCGCAATCGGCACAACAGAATCACCGGCACCAGAATGGCCATAATGATGATGAGGCCGCCCATGGTTGGGGTGCCTTTTTTCTCGTTCTGCCCTTGCAAACCCAGGTCACGGACGCTCTCTCCTACTTGCTTCCTTTGCAACAGCCGGATGAGGCGGTGGCCAAATATTTGAGCGATAAGCAGGGAAATGACGATAGCCAACCCGGCCCGAAACGTGGTGTATTGGAACACCCCGGTGCCGGGCAAGTTGAAATGGTCGTGCAGGTAACGGAAGAGGTAAAAAAGCATTCAGAAATTCAGCCTTGGGCCGAGTTAAGAGGTAGAACGTCATGCTGAGCGGAGTCGAAGCATCTCTACCTCAATAGCAAATAATTACGCTCACAGCAGAGATGCTTCGGCTGCGCTCAGCATGACGGCCTATTTATTCAATTGTTGAAAAAATTCGGTTAAAATCAGCTTGTCGTCAAAGGGCGCTTTCACGCCGCGAATCTCCTGATAATTTTCGTGGCCCTTGCCGGCTACCAGCACAATGTCGTTGGCCCCGGCCAACTGCACGGCGGCTTTGATGGCTTCGCGGCGGTCGGGCACGGTGCGGACTTTGGCCGAATCGGGAGCCGTTACGCCGGCCTGCATCTGCGTAAGGATGTCGTTGGGGTCCTCGAACCGCGGGTTGTCCGAAGTGAGAATGACCTTGTTGGACAAGCGCGCCGCCAGGTTGGCCATAATAGGCCGCTTGGCCGCGTCGCGGTTGCCGCCGCAGCCCACCACCGTGATGATTTGCTGGCTGGGCTGACGGATTTCGTGCAGGGTTTGCAGCACGTTTTCTAGTGCGTCGGGCGTATGGGCGTAATCAATAATGCCCGTCACGGCCTGCTTTGCTGATACTACCGGCTCGAAGCGGCCGGGCGCCGTGGTTAGGCCCGAGAGGATGGTCAGCGCCTCGGTGGGGTCCTCGCCCAGCAGCACCGCGGCGCCATACACGGCCAGCAGGTTGTAGGCATTGAAAACGCCGATGAGGCGGAACAGAATTTCGCGGCCGTCAATCTCCAGGTGCAAGCCGTGCACTTCATTGGCCACCAGTTTGGCCCGGAAGCTGGCGGCCCCGCGGAGCGAGTAGGTTTCGCGGCGGGCGGCGGTGTTTTGCAGCATCACCGGGCCGCGCTTGTCGTCGGCGTTGGTGAGGGCGAAAGCAGTTTTGGGCAGCGTATCGAAGAATGCCTTTTTGGCCTTCAAGTAATTGTCAAAAGTGCCGTGGTAGTCGAGGTGGTCGTGGGTGAGGTTGGTGAACACCCCGCCCGCAAAGCGCAGGCCCGTGACGCGGTGCTGGGCCACGGCGTGGCTGCTCACTTCCATGCAAGCGTGGGTGCAGCCGGCGGCCACCATGCGCGCCAGCAGCGCATTGAGCCGAATGGCGTCGGGCGTGGTGTGAGTCGAAGGAATGATTTCCTCGTCAATCTGATTCTGCACCGTGCTCAGCAGGCCAGCGTGGTAGCCCAGCTCGCGCAGCAGCTTGTGGAGCAGCGTAGCGCAGGTGGTTTTGCCATTGGTGCCGGTCACGCCAATGAGCTTCATTTGCCGCGAGGGGTGCCCGTGAAAAGCGGCCGCAATGTGGCCCAGAGCCTCGGCGCTGTCTTTCACCACCACGTAAGCCGTGGCGGGGTTCAACGTGGCGGGCAATTCTTCGCAAACTACCGCGGCCAGTCTCCGTTCCACTGCGCCTTCAATGAACTTGTGCCCATCGGTGGCGGTGCCGCGCAAGGCAAAAAAAGCCACGCCCGGGGCGGCCTCGCGCGAATCGAGGGTCAGGCCGGTAATGGCCACGTCGGTGGGTCCGTGCTGGGCAAGCACGGTCACGTCGGTAAGCAAGGAAAAGAGCGGAAGAGAAATCATGTGGGAAGTCTTCAGGTAAAAGCTAAAAGCGAAGAGTTAAAACCAGATGCATGCTTTTAACTCTTCACTTTTAGCTTTTACCTCTATCAAGCGCGGCGAATGGGTGTCTTAGCCGGAACCGGCTTCTTGGAATCTTTGGCAGGAGCTTTCTTGGTGCTGGCTTTGGACTTAGACTCAGACTTATCAGCCGAGCTAGCAGCCGAATGGGCTTTGGTGGCAGGCGTAGCCAGCTTATCAGTTGCTTTGGTGGTTTTAGCCTTGGAGGAAGCTGGTGAAGGCGAGTGGGCCAGCGTTGTCACCTTCGCTTTGGCAGAAGTGGCAAATGGCTTCGATATAAGAGTTTTGGCCAGTGGTTCTGGGTCGGCGGGAGTCAGCAGCTTGTTTTCGGCCAGGTCGGTATGCTCCGGCTCCGGCAAGGCCGTGGGCGCGGCCAGGCGCGGACCGGTTTCAGCAAGATTGAGGGTAATGATGTCGCCGCGCTTGATGGGCGAGCCCACGGCCAACGACTGTTCTTTCACCCGGCCCGTGCCAAGGGCCCGCACGTGCAAGCCCCGGTTCTCCAGCAAAAACAGGGCATCGCGTAAGGTCAGGCCACGCACTTGCGGCACGTAGCCCACCCGCACCGGGTTCACCACCAGGGCTACCGTGCGGGCATGAAATGCCGTGTCCGAGGCCGCGCGAACCCATTCCTCCCCACCGGTGGCTTGGGTCTGGCCCGGTAACCCGAGCTTCTGGCAAACCAGCGCCAGTTCGTCCTGCATGCCGGCGCGCACCATGGGCACCCGGCTTTTGTTCAGGCGGGCTTTGGCCAGCAGGGGGCGCTGGCTCAGCAGGTCGCGGGCCATGCACTTGTCGGCCACTTCCCGGAAAACGGGCGCGGCCACGTCGGCGCCGTAGATACGCCCATTGCGCGGCGAGTCCACCACCACAATGCAGCTGTACTTGGGCTTGTCGGCCGGGAAATAGCCGCAAAAGCTGGTGGAATACGTTTTGGTGTACTGGCCGTTTTTGAATTTCCAGGCCGTGCCGGTTTTGCCGGCAATGCTATAGTCCCGCGGTCGAATGCTGCGGGCCGTGCCCTCAGTCACCACGCCTTCCATCATGGCTTTCACCTTGGCCAAGGTGGCATCGGAGCAAATTTTTGGGTTGAGGACCTTGGTTTCGTTGCGCTGCAGCACCTGGTCGGCCTGCTTGATTTCTTTCACGATGAGCGGCTGTACTTTCACCCCGCCATTGGCAATGGCGTTGTACAAGGCCAGGGTTTGCAACGGCGCCAGCTTCAGCTCGTAGCCAATGCTCATGGTGGTGAGCGAAGTACGGCTCCAGCTGCGGTCCGCGGGGTCTTTCACAGAAGGGAGCGCCTCGCCCGCCATTTGGAAGCCCAGTGGCTTGTGCAGGCCAAACTTTTTCAGGTAGTCGGTGTACTCGGTCGGGTTGCCCGAGAAGTACTTGTCCACGAGCTTGGCCACGCCGATGTTGCTGGATTTCTCGAACACCTGCTGCACCGTGATGCGGCCGTAGCCGTGCGAGTCTGACTTCACAGCCCCGCCCACGTACATGCGGCCGTTGCCGGTATCCACGATGTCGCTGAGCTCAATTTCGGGCCGTGCTTCAAACAGCGCCATCATCGACGCCAGCTTGAACGTGGAACCTGGCTCGGTCCGGCCTTGGTCGGCGAAGGCGTAGTTGTAATCTTCCTTGTAGGTTTCGTCCGACGCCTTGCCCAGGTTGGCCACGGCCTTGATTTCCCCCGTGGCCACCTCCATCAGAATCACGCAGCCATACTGGGCGTTGTTGTCCACCAACGACTTATACAACGCATTCTCTGCCACGTCCTGCAGGTTGATGTCGAGCGTGGTTTTCACGTCGTAGCCCGGCTGGGGCTTGATTTCGGTGCCGTCGTACACGGGTTTTACGCCGCCGGGCACCCGCTCAAACAGCGCTTCGCCGGCCTTGCCCGCCAAGCTTTGTTCGAAAGTATATTCCAGGCCGGCGCCGTGCTTGTCTTCGTTCACGAAGCCAATGGTGCGCTGCGCCAAACCGCCAAAAGGCCGAAACCGCTTGTCAACTTTCTCGAAAATGGCTCCTCCCCGGTTGCGCTTTTCCCGGAAAACGGGCCAGGTGGCCATCAGTTTCTTCTCCTGGAAATTGATTTGGCGCGAGTTGAGGCGGATGTAGCGCACCTTGGCGGTGTGCGCATTTTTCAGGCGGCGCTTGTATTCCTGCACGCTCCGGTCCTGGAAGAAATGCGCCAAGTGCCAGGCCAGCGAATCGATGCCCTTGTTGAATATGCCATCCTCCACCACGCCGGGGTCCCAAGCCACCCGGTAAAAGGGCAGCGAAGTGGCCATGATGCTTTCGTTGTCGGAGTAAATGTTGCCGCGCGTGGCCGGCACCGGCTGGTAGCTGATGCGCCGCTCTTGCTCCAGGGCTCGCCACTTGGCACCTTCCTGCACCTGAATTTTGGTGGCTTTCCAGAAAATGGCGCACGAGAAAACGGCTACCCCCAGAAAGGCCAGCCGCACCCGCGTGACTATGGACTTCTTAACGTTGCCTTTCATCGTGTATTTGTTCTAACGCCTTGCTTTGCTGACTTCTTGCTTTTGGACGCGCTTGTACTTTTTTGTACCTTAATCTTGCTGTCGGGCTTATTATTGGTTCGGACACTT
>DASVTG010000505.1:0-5702 GCA_036387695.1 Hymenobacter sp.
GGGACAGGAGGCGCTTCACGAGTGCCTCTTCGTCTGCGG
This sequence comes from Hymenobacter sp., assembly GCA_036387695.1. Classification (GTDB taxonomy): domain Bacteria; phylum Bacteroidota; class Bacteroidia; order Cytophagales; family Hymenobacteraceae; genus Hymenobacter. Next base: position 40 of record DASVTG010000505.1, read on the forward strand.
CCGTTAGCAACGCCGGAGTTGAATTCATAAACGGAATGAGCCAAACAACCTCATCATTAAACCAAATGAGGCGCCAACGGCAAAGTCAGCGAGCTGAATAGATGAACGGGAATAGTAGCTGGTTTGGAATAAGCAAAGGCGGTTTGGAAAGTAATACAGGATAATGCCAACAGATAAGGCGACTAAAGACGGAGAAAACCTACGGCCACATTGCGGAACTGGATTGCGAAAGCGGGCTTCCCAAATGCTGCATGTAACAAAAGCAGAGCAATCGGGTTAGCCAAATTGTTTGAAGCCAACGCAAAAATTACGCGGCGGGCTCGGCGCTACTTCCGCGCTACTTTGGGTTTCGGCCATTCTGCCGGCGCCTCAAGCAACAATTGCCCTCTCCTCTTTCCATGCCCTGCACCATTGTTGCCCTGCATTGCTGGGCCAGTTCGGGCCGCGAATACAACGTCTTGCGGGCGTTGCTGCCCGCCGACGCCCGGCTCTTGGCGCCCGACTTGCCTGGCTTTGGCGCCCAGCCCGTGCCGGCCGGGTTCGACTATTCGGTGCGTGCCTACGCCGACTGGGTGGCGCACTACCTGCGGCAGCGGGAAGTGGCTGATTTCACCCTCATCGGGCACAGCATGAGCGGCAAAATGGCCCTGGCCCTGGCTGCCCGCCGGCCGGAGGGCCTGCGCCGGCTGGTGCTGCTTTCGCCCTCGCCGCCACCCGGCGAACCCATGTCCGAGGCTGACCGCGCCGCGTCGTTGGCCGCGCAAGGCAGCCCCGAAGAAGCGGCGAAAACCTTCAACAAAATAACCAGGCGGCCGCTACCGCCCATGCTTCGCGACCAAATCATTGCCGACAGCCTGCGCAGCACCCCGGCCGCGTGGGCCAGGTGGCTGCGCGAAGGTGTCCGCGAAGACATCACCTGCCTGATGCCGCAGCTGCAAGTGCCCTGCCAATTGCTGGTGGGCGAAGGCGACGAGGCCATCACGCCGGCTTCGCAGCGCAACCTCACGCTGCCGCTGTTGCCGGTCGGCACGCCGTTCGTGGTGGTGCCGGGAGCGGGGCACCTGCTGCCGCTGGAAGCTTCGGCCGAAATCTACCAAGCCTTGGCCTGACAACCCCCAACCTACTCCAGTGCGCGGCCGCGAAAGAGCAGGAACCCGAGGTGTCCGTAAACGCCAAACCGCTCGGCGGGGTCGTCGTAGTACCGGGCGTGCAAAGCCAGCGGCCCCACGGGCGTTTGCAGAATCAGGCCGGTGCTGGCCGTGAGGCGGGGCCGGTCGAGGCCCGACTGACGGTTGGCCACTTGCTGGTCGCCTTGCCGCAGGGGCTGGGCGTTGACGTGCACATAGACTTCGGTGCGCCACTCCAGCCGTTTGAGGAAGGGCTGGGTGTAGCGCAAGCCCGCGGCCGCATACCGGGCCGAGCGGTAGCTGTCCAGAAACAGGGTGCGCGAATCGGGCAAGGGCGCAAACACCGGCGCGATGGTTTGCGAAGAACGAAAAGTGGAGAAAGTGGGCAGGGTGCTGGCCATCAACTCGAGGAAATAGCCCCAGGCGTGGCGCTCCTTTTTCAAGGCGAAGTAGCGGTCGGCCGTGGCCCGGAACTGCAGCCAGTCGCGGTGCCGCGAATTGGCCACCTGCTCGGCCGTGGAGCCCGGCGTGTACGTTGCCGCCCCCGTGACGCCGCGCAAAGTGTACACGTAACGGTGCCCGCTGGTTGAGTACTGCTTGCGGTTCAGGGTGTTGCGCGCCAAGCGCAAGGCGGCGGTAGCCCCCCGGAACACGGTTTTGTCGAGTACGTCGCTGGAGTTGATTTCTTTGGAATTGGTGTATTCGTCTTTGGTGACGAACGCGGCCATGTCGAGCAGCAGTTGGCTGCGGTAGTTGGGGCTGACGCCGAACTGCCCGCCCAGCTTCGTGTCTTGCTGCCGCACTTGGGTATTGAGCACGTTGCGGCCCAGCACGCCGCCCGTGTTCTGGTAATCCCACTGGTTATACGTTACTGCCGGCTCAATGAAAAAGGGCAGCTTGCCCGGCACGTTGATGCGGAAAGAGCCGTGCGCGCCGTTGTAGAAACGCCCCAGGCTCACGTCGGCCGATGCCGTGTAGAGCAGACGCCGCAGGTAACGGTACTCGATGCCGAAGTAGAGGTTGTCGATGGGCCGGTTGCTGAGCACGAAGCCCACCTCGGTGCTGACGTTGTTGTTGCGCTGGGCATCCACGCTGAACACGTAGCCTTTTCGGGCCTCGTCGTAGCGAATGCGGGGGTAAATGTTCTTGAAAAAGTCGTCGGAAGCCAGCCGGAAGTAGCCTTCTTCGATGTCATCGAGCGAAAACTCCCGGCCCGAACGCCGAAAAAACCGCGCCGCGTACTTGTTCTGTTCCGGCCGCAGCCCGTTCACTTTCACGTCGATGAAGCGGGGCTTGGGCGCCAGGCCCTGAAAGGCCAGTCGTCGCTTTTGCAGCTCCACCGTGTCCACCCGGCGGCTGATGCGCTGCATAATCTTCTCCATGCTACGAAAAGCCGCGGTATCGCCTTCGGCGATGAACTCTTTCACGCGCTCGAAGTCGCCCACGCCCATGCCGTCCAAATCGGGCTGGATGTAGATGCCGTTGCGGCCCACGCTCACGGTATCGGCCACGCTGGTGCCCAAAAACGCGACCGTGCTGCCCAGCAAAGCGTCGTCGTTTTTGGGGTATTTCTTAAAGGCCACGTCGCCCACGTTCACCCCGATGATGATGTCCGGGGCAAACGTTTTTTTCATCGTGTTGGTGGGAAAGTTGTCGTACACCGCGCCGTCGTAATAGTACTTGCCGTCGAGGTTGCGGATGGGCCGAAAGGCCAACGGAAACGACATGGAATTGCGGATGGCGTCGGACAAAGAGCCACTTTTCTGCTCCACCACCTGCCGCGTGAACACCTCCGAGGCCATGCAGCGGAAGGGCACGAAAAGCTTATCAAAGTCGTAGCCGCTGCTGGCCGAGGCCGGGGCCAGCAGCCGGGCCAACGCCAAGTTCAGGTTCAGGTCGTTCACCAGGTTGGTGCTCACCCGGGCCTGCAGCGTGGAGTCAATGGCAATGCCCAGCCGCAGGGCCGAAGGCGAAGGCTCCGAGGTCAGAAAATTATAGGTTTTGCTTTCCAGCGGCTTGCCCGACGTCCAGTTCTGAAAATCCGAACTGAGCACAATCTGCTCAATCTCATCGGGCGAGTAGCCGGCCGCGTACATCCCGCCAATCACGGCGCCCATGCTTGTGCCCACGATGTAGTCGATGGGAATGCGGTTTTTTTCCAGTTGCCGCAACACGCCCACGTGGGCCAGGCCCTTGGCGCCGCCGCCGCTCAGCACCAGGCCCACGCGCTGGGCCTGGGCCGAAAAAATGGAAACCCCTGCCAACAGCAAAGCCAGCAGCATTCGAGGGAAAAATTGAGTCATATATGCGGAAAAGAGAGCTACTTGAACCACGGCCTGGCGGGGTTATTACCGCCGCATACGCCACCGCCCTGAGCGAAGTTGTAAGCTGGCGAAGAGGATGAGTTAATTGCTGATAATAAGATTGTTGTATATTCTTGTCGCAGCTGTCCACTGCGTAATATAGCTTACTGATGGATAATAAAAATCCCCGGTCGAATTCGACTTCGAACCGGGGATTCAAAAAGAGCAACTGCTTGCCCTATGGCGCCAGCCAGGTGCCCAGCGGCCCGGGCGCGTTGCGAAGTACCGCAAACGCCACCGTAAACGTGGCCACGAGCCAGCCAAGCCACGGCCTGTAGAGCAGAACCGACCGCTGCGGCCGGCCCCTAAGCCAGCCCCGCACGCCATCGGCAGCGCCCAATGCCAGAATGGGCAAGCTCAGCACGGCCGCCAGTAAGTTCAGCCCCGCGGCCCGCGCCACTTGCCCGTGCAACAATGCGTGCACTGCCCGCTGCGAGCCGCACCCCGGGCAGTACAAACCCGTGAGCAGCAAGAACGGGCAGCGCGGAAAGGGAAACCGGGCGGGGGGCCTCACCACTTTTTGAAAATCACATACACCGCCGCCACCAATAGCACGAAACCCAGCACGTGATTCCAGGCCAGCTTGTCGGTTTTGAAAACGAACACGGCGCACAGCGTGAACACCGTGAGAGTGATAACCTCCTGAATCACCTTGAGCTGAAAAAGGCTGAAAGGCCCACCGTTTTCCGCAAACCCAATGCGGTTGGCCGGTACTTGAAAGATGTATTCAAACAGGGCCAGCCCCCAACTCACCATGATGACCCCGAACAAGCCCAGCTTGCCAAACCAAGCCATTTTTTTGAATAAATGCAGGTGCCCATACCACGCAAACGTCATGAACAGGTTGGAGACGGTGAGCAGCAGAAGGGAATAAATACCTTTCATAAGCGAAGGTGACCGAGCCACGAAATGATGGATGCGAGAGGATAAACGGAAGCCCAAGCCCGTTGTTTTGGCTTCGGACAGGTGCCAAGAGGCTTCTACCGGCCACTTGATAACCTTCCTTTGCTTTCGGTGGTCTGCACCTACGAGGCGAAACAAGGCGGCACGACCTTCATTGACTTAAAGCCTACCCAAATAAGCATGACCGTTCTTTTTTTGCCTGTTTGGATGGGTTCAAGGACGGATTGTGTGCTATTGGGTTCTTGATAACCCGATAGCGTGCTTCTGCAACCTTAAGCAGTTGGTTCAGTTACTCGTCGTGCCCCGGGACGCTGAGGACTGGGGCAGCGGCCGTTTCCTTGCTTTCGCGCTCCAGCCGCTGCTTCTCGTTTTCGGAGGGCATGCGGGGCAATTTGCTTAGGTCGGGCGAGCCGCCATCGACCCAGCACGTGTACCAGAAGTCACCGATGAGGGCGGCGGCGTAGCGCATCTGGCGCTCTACCTGCCCATTTAGCTTGGCGTGGTAGGCCCGGCTGAACTCGCGGGAGTAGGTGCGCACGGTCTGGCTGCCGCGCTGCTCGTAGCCGAACTTTTGGTCCTCGGCGTACTGCGCCGTCAGTTCCCGCTCAAAACGAAACACCGAGTCGACGGCGGCGTGCGAACGAATCACGGCCGCCCAAATGGCGTCGCTGGGCTTTTCAAGGTACTTGGCTTTGCCCGTGAACAGGTCGTAGTCCGCGCCCAACAGCTCGGGCAGCCGCGACTCCCACAGCCCGTGGATGCCCCGCTGGCCCGTGAGCTGGCCGTTGTAGTTTTTGGTGGTGTGCAGCGGCACGCAGGCGTCGGCAATGTAGTGGCCCAGGTCGGCCGAGAGACGCAGGATGCGGTCCGTATCGCGGGCCTGAAACGCGGCGGTGAGCTGGTTTTTCATCGTCACCACGTTCCACGGCACAATGCCGTGGCGCAGCAGCGAGTCCTCCCCGTAGCGGGCCACGGCGTCGGCGTAGCGCCGGGGCATCTTGTATTCGGCGCTGTCGCCGTAGCGGTCCACGTCGAGGAAATGCTTGGGGGCCTCGCCGGGCACCACCGTGCGGCGCGAGTCGGGCCGGGTAGCGTTGGCCGTCAGGTACTCAATGTTGGCCTTGTAAAAACCCACCATGGCCGGTGGCAGCGTGTACACGGCCAGCCGGTTCAACAGCCGGTGCCCGAAAAAGCCCCAGGCCTGCGCTTGGCGGGCCACGAAGAACAGGGGCAAACAAATAAGCAGCAGGAATCCGTACTTTTTCACGGG
>DASVTG010000506.1:0-3821 GCA_036387695.1 Hymenobacter sp.
TACGGCGAACTGGAGCAGCGCCTGCCGGTGTGGGCCCGGCGGCTGTGGCTGGAATGGGCCTACCGCCTGTGGCTGGAGCCCCGCCGGCTCTGGCGCCGCTACCTCCTCACCAATTCCCGCTTCCTGTACCTCATGGCCCGCCAGCTTCTGGCTGGCAGCCGGTGATGTGCGGCTAGGGGTTGCCCGCGTCCGACAAGTTGCGGCCATTGGCCACGAGCAACGGAGCTGCCCCGCGCTGGGCGTAGAGGGCCAGGTACTGGTCGGCGATGCGCGCCAGGGGAAACCGGTCGGCCACGATGCGGACGGCGCGGGCCGAAACCCGCTCGTACAGCGCCGCGTCGCTGAGTAGCTGGTGCACGGCGCTTGCGATGGCCTCAACCTGGGTCACGTCAACCAGCAGGCCGCCGTCGGCCACCACCCAGGGCACGGCACCGCTGGCTTGGCCGGCCACCACGGGCACCCCGTAGGCCATGGCCTCCACCAGCACCATGCCGAACGACTCTTCCAGCGAGGTGTGCAGCACCAGGGTGCTGGCCGCAATTTTTTGCAACACCACGTCGTGGGGCGTGGGCCCGAGGAAAACCACGTTTTGCACGTCGTGCTGCCGGCAGAACTCGGCGGCCTCTTCGCCCGGAACAAAGGCCGTGCCCATGGCCCACAACACCGCCCGTGGGTGCTGCTCCCGCACGGCCTTGAAGGCGAGCAGCGCGTTTTTGCCGTTTTTGCGGTCGTCCCACCCGTTCACCACCACGCTGATAACGGGCTGGCTCACTGGGGCTTTCACCAGGCTGGCCCGGCCGGGAATGACCACCGGGTTGGGCACCACGGCCACCGGGGCCGTGGTCCAAAGCTGCACCGATTCGGCCATGTAGGGCGACACGGCCGTGAACCGGCGGCCCCGCCGAAACACGTAGCGCGCCATCAGCAGGTGGAAAAAGCGGTTGAGCGTGCGCACGTAGTCGAAGATGACCCGGGCGTTGTCGTGCACGGTCACAAGCGTTTGCGGGTCGTAGGCGAGGCCCGCCAGGGCAAACTCGTAGGTCCAGTGCGCGTGCACCACTTCGGGGCGGAAGCGCCGGAGCTGGGCCAGCAGCTGCCGGCGCTCGAACCGAAAGAAGTCGGCGGTTCGGCCCGGCCGCCGGCCGTTCGGCCGGAAGGTGCGGCTGCGGGCGGGCAGCACCACGTAGGTGAGGCCCGGGCTTTCGTGCACAAACGGCGGGCTGTCGTCGGGCAGTTCTTCGTCCAGGGTGATGGCGACCACGCGGTGGCCACGGGCCACGTATTCCCGAATCAGGTTGCTCACCAGCGGCGCCCCCGCGCGCCCGTTGGGGTAAGCGCGGGCGTCGCGCTCGGCGGCGGGCAGCAAATCAGCGGTGGCGATGGGGCCTAAAACTCCAATGTGCATGTAGGGCAAACGCTTATGTTCTTAAGGGGACTTGGGCCGCGGGCCAATCGTGGTGCCGGCTTGGCGCCACAGACTGCCAGCGGGCGTTTTCGGTGGCCGGGGTAGGCCGGAGCCGGGTGCGGTGCCCCGCGCGGCCGGGGGCCAACAGGGCAGGCCCCCGGCCACCTGTTGGACGCTCCTGATTTAGTGCAGGAAATAGCCCACCAGCCGGCGCGCGTAGCCGTTGAGCAGGAAATACGGCAGGTAGGGCTTGGGGCAGTTTTTTAGGGCGAAATGAGTGAAATTCACCATGTTGCCGCCGCCCCGGATGCTGAACAAATGCCGGAAATACCCTTTCACGCTGCGCTGCTTGCGCGTCAGGGTCTGGCCACTTTCTTCGGGGTAGGTGCTGAGCTGGGCATCGTAGTTGCAAAACACCGGAAAGCCGGCGCGGCGGGCCACGCTGGTGTAGTCGAAATCGGCCAGGTAGTGCGGCAGGCGCTTTTCGTCGAACAAGCCGATGGTGTCGATAACCGCTTTGGGAATCAGCAGGCCGCGGCCGGGCAGGTAGCTGACCGCGTGCAGGCCGGTGCGCTGGCTGGGAAGCACTTCGGCCAGCAAATCGTAGCGGGTGTTGGTGCGAAAGTCCAGCCGCTCACCGCCGTAGATGGCGGCGCCGGTGTCGGCGTCGAATTCCAGCGCGCCCAGCACGGCGGTGGGGTGCCGGGCGGCGGCGGCCAGCATTTGGGCCACGAAATCGGGGGCGGTTACCACGTCGTTGTTCAGCGTCATGACGCGGGTGGCGCCCAGGGCCAGGGCCCGGCGGATGCCCGCGTTCACGCCCGCCGTCCAAAACAGGTTGCCGTCGCCGGTCACCACTTCCACCTCTGGGAAGTCGTGGGCCAGGGCCGCGGCGGTTTCGTCGGTCGAGCCGTCGTCGACCACCACCGTGCGGAACGCCTGGGTGGTTTGCTGGCGCAGCGAGTCGAGGCAGGCGCGGGTATAGCGCCAGCGGTTGAAAACGGGAATGACAATGTAGAGCATGGGCCAGCGAAGGTTAAGCGGGGAAATTCTGAAAGGCCGCTTTGGGGAGCGAAGGCGCCAGGCCGGCCAGCTCCGGCGCGATTTCGGCCGCCCGGCGGTGGGCTTCGGTCACCACGTTGCGCACGGTGTAGCGCGCGGCGTAGGCCATGCCGGCCCGGCCCATTTGCGCCAGTTGGGCGGGGTGGTCGTGGAGGTGTTCCACGGCCCGGGCCAGGGCATTGGCGGTGGCCTCCGCAGAAAGCACGGGCACTTTCACGCCCGCTGCCGCCGGGATGAAATCGGCCGCGCCGTGGTGGTCGAGCGTGAGAATGGGCAAGCCCAGGGCCATGGATTCGAGGTACTGGTTGGCGTAGGTGTCGCGCAGGCTGCAGAGCATGAACAAGTCGTGGCTGAGGTAGGCAGCGCGCGTGGCCTCGAAGGGCACGCGGCCGTGCCAGGTCACGCGGTCCTGCAGGCCGGCCTCGGCAATCCAGCCCGGCACCAGGTGCCCCACCGGCCCGTCGCCCATGATGTCGAGGTGAAATTTCACCCGCTTGTCCACGCGGCCCAGCGCCGCCAGCACCAGGTGCAGCCCCTTGCGCGGATACAGCCGCGCCAGCCACAGAATGCGCATCTCGCGGCCCGCCAGCGCCGGACGCGGCTGATAGGCGTCCGGGAAAAAGTCTTCGGGCAGCGCCACGCCCATGTTCAGCTCCACTTTGCGGGCCCCTAGCCGGCGGGCCAGCGCGGCCGTGTCGCTGTTGGCGGCCAGCACCAGGGCGGCGCGTCGAAGCGACTGACGCACGTTGGGGTCCAGCGTGACGAGCAAGCGGCTGATGACGTTGCGCACGGTCTCGGTTTTAAACCAGCCGGGCAAGTAGCGCCGCAACGATTCCGGGGCCTGCATGCCGCCGCCCAAGGGCCCCAGCAGCAGCGGCTTCTGGAGGCGCCACAGCCAGGTAGCCATTTGCAGGCTGTTGTAGGTGACGTGGTGCACCACCTTGAAATCGAGTTGGGCGTCCAGCTTGCGGGCCACCCGCCAGGCCCGGTACTGCCACACGATGTAGTGCAGGTACACCCCCATCTGCCAGCGGTATGCGAAATCCACAAGCTTGGGCACGGTCACGTACACGGGGTGAATGCGCCCCGCCACGGGGCTGGGGGCGCGGCCCACCAGCAGCTTGTCCAGGTGGGAGCGGCCGCGGGGCGTGGTCAGGCACCACACCTCGTGGCCCAGCGCCGCCGTTTCCCACAGCCAGTTGAAACCGTTGCCCTCCTCGCTGCCTTTGCTGGGGTCGCAGGCGTAGGCCGATAACAGGGCCCTCATGGTTGCAAAGCGTTGGCCGGGTGAGGTGCGGGCTGGGGCGTGCGCGGGCGCTGCCTGGGGCTTTGCAGGCCGGCGGCCACGGGCTTT